>NZ_BAAAKJ010000086.1:0-30701 GCF_039527695.1 Kitasatospora putterlickiae | reverse complement strand
GCGCGGCGCGCGCGATCGCACCCGCACGAGTTCAGCGGCGGCATGCGCCAGCGGGTGCTGATCGCGATGGCGCTGGCCTGCGAACCGCGCCTGCTGGTCGCCGACGAGCCGACGACCGCGCTGGACGTCACCGTCCAGGCCCAGGTGCTCGACCTGCTGCACGAGCTGCGCGCCGAGACCGGGGCCGGCCTGGTCCTGGTCACCCACGACCTGGGCGTGGTCGCCGGGAGCGTCGACCGGGTGCTGGTGATGAAGGACGGCCGGGCGGTGGAGCACGGCCCGGTGACCGAGGTGCTCGGCGCGCCGCGCGAGCCGTACACCCGCGCGCTGCTGTCGGCGGTGCCCCGGCTGGACGCCCCGCAGGACCCCGAGGTCCCGCAGGACCCGAAGGGCCCGCACGTGCTTCGGAAGCGGGCCGAGGGCGAGGCCCTGCTCGAAGCCGTCGACCTGCGCCGGGAGTTCAGCACCCGGGGCCTCACCCGGCGCACCGCCCCGGTGACCGCCGTGGACGGCGTCTCCCTCACCGTGCGGGCCGGCGAGACACTGGGTGTCGTCGGCGAGTCCGGCTCCGGGAAGACCACGCTCGGACGGATGCTCGTCCGGCTGCTGGAGCCGACCGCCGGCCGGCTCCACTACCGGGGCCGGGACATCGGGGCGCTCGGGGACAGGGAACTGCGCCCGCTCCGCAGGGAACTGCAGATGGTGTTCCAGGACCCGGTGTCCTCGCTCAACCCGCGCCGCAGCATCGGCGAGTCCATCGCCGACCCGCTGCGCATCGCGGGGGAGAGCGACGAACGCCGGATCCGCGCCCGGGTCGGCGAGCTCCTGGAACGCGTCGGGCTCGACGCCGACTGGTACCACCGCTACCCGCACGAGTTCTCCGGCGGGCAGCGGCAGCGGGTCGGCATCGCCCGGGCGCTCGCCCCCGAGCCGCGGCTGATCGTCTGCGACGAGCCGGTCTCCGCGCTGGACGTCACCACGCAGGCCCAGGTGGTCGCGCTGCTGGGCGAACTCCAGCGTGACCTCGGCCTCGCCCTGGTCTTCATCGCCCACGACCTCGCCGTGGTCCGGCAGGTCAGCGACCGGGTCGCGGTGATGCGGGCCGGGCGGATCGTGGAACAGGGCGACGCCGACGCGGTGTACGACGCCCCGGAGCACGCCTACACCAAGGGCCTGCTGGCCGCCGTCCCGGTGCTGGACCCGGCCGAGGCGGCCGCCCGCCGCCACGCCAGGCTGGTCTCCGCCTCCGCCTCCGCCTCGGCCTCCGGTTCCGCCTCGGTTTCGGTCGGGGTCTGACCCGCCGGCGCGCCACGCGGCCCCCGGACGAGGGGCGAACTCCTCGTCCGGGGGCCGCGGAACGGTTCCTACGCCTCGGCCAGCGTCTCCACCAGCGCGGCCAGGAACTCCTTCGGCCGCTCCAGGTGCACGCTGTGCCCGGCCCCCTCGACCACCACCTCGCGCACCCGCCCGCCGGCGGCGGAGTAGCGGTCCAGGACGGCACGGGTCTGCGCCACCATCGGCTGCGCCGGGCAGACGTCCGCGCCGGGCCAGCCCGGCACCGCGCCGATCGCCCCCAGGTGGGCCAGGTCGAAGAGCGAAGTGTCGGAGATGATCACATCGGCCGCGCCGCGGATCCACAGGACCGGCGGCTTCGGTTCGACCAGGTGCAGGTCGTCGATCCGGAAGTGCGTCGGCGCCATCGAGTTGAGCACGCCCCGCCCGCCCGGCGCGCAGCCCGGCCAGACGTCGCTCGGCCGGCTGTCGCCCGGGTAGTGGTCCTTCCCGGTCCGGGTGGTCAGCATGGCGGCCACGTACCGGTCCGGCTCGGCCAGCGGCTCGCTGACGTAGGCGGTGTCCAGCACCGAGCGCGGTGCGAACGGCGACCCGGCGCCGTGTTCGCCCTCGCCGAGCAGCCGGACGAACTCGGGGGCCGCGCCGCCCGCGCCGGAGCCCGCGCCGTCCGGCGAGTTGAGCCGCCCGTCCACCCCGTGGGTGCCGCCGAAGCCGTACGGCGAGACCGGGTTGACCAGGGTGAGCGAGCGGACCAGCTCAGGCCGGTCGCGCAGCAGCCGCAGCGCCACGCCGCCGCCCATGCTCCAGCCGACCAGGTGCACCGGGCCGAGAGCCAGCGCTTCGAGGAGGGAGAGCAGGTCCTCGCTGTGGTCGCGCAGGCCCCGGGTGGCGTCCACCGGCAGCGGCTCGGTGCCGCCGAAGCCGCGCAGGTCGGGCGCCAGCGGCCGGTAGCGCTCGGGGAGCCCGGCCATGATCGGGTGCCAGAACACGCTGGAGGAGACGTTGCCGTGCACCAGGACCACGGGCTCGCCGGTGCGGCCCTCGATCTCGGCGTGGTTCACCGTCAGGCGGTCGGTGGCGGTCAGTCGGTCGACGATCATGCGGGGTGTCCTCAGTTCAGCCAGCCGGCGACCTGGGCGCTCGCCGCGCCGTCCCAGCCGAGTTGCAGGTGGTTGGCGAGGGTGATCAGCGCGGTGCCGCCGACGGTGGCGATGCCGGTGGTGTCCAGCGCGCTGGCGACGAAGACCACGCCGTCGCTGGGCGCGCGGTTCTCGTTGAAGATGCCGACGACGCTGGGCGAGCCGCCCGCCAGCAGGTACGCCGTCACCGAGGCGGGCACTCCGGCCTGGTGCAGCGGGGCGATCAGCGAGCCGGCGTCGATCGCGGCCTGGATGCCGCCGCCCTCGGTGTAGAAGCCCTGCCCGCCGTAGTAGGTGGTGTACCAGTCCTGCTGGGTCTGGTCGATGCCGACCCTGGAGTCCCAGCGGGCCAGCATCTGCCGCTGCCCGGGATAGACGTCGTAGCCGCCGGAGGGGGCGAAGGAGAACTCCGGGTGCGCGGTGTAGGTGCCGTAGCAGGTCATCCGCAGGTGCGGCGCGGGGGCGTTGACCTGCCCGCCGCACTGCGGCCAGATGGAGAAGTCGTGCGCCCAGCCGTGCGCGAAGGGGTAGTCGTAGCCGCCGTTCGGGCCGCCGAGGGTGATCAGCTTGCGCACGTCGCCCGCGTACGGGCGGCCCCAGGACGGCTTGACCGAGGAGACGTAGGACCGGGCGGACATCTCGCCCTTGCTCCAGCCCACCACGTCCACCTGGGGGACGCCGAGCTTGGCGCGGATCAGCGCGACGGCGTCGCCGACCTCCTGGGCCTGCGTCAGGTTGTCGCCCTGCTTGTGCGCGAAGCCGATCGCGAAGACCCGGTGGCCGCGCCCGGACAGGTACTGCATCAGGCCGGTGTTCGGGCAGGAGAGGGAGCCGCAGCCGTAGCCGCCGGACTCGCCGGGGTTGGCCCAGGCCCGGTCCGGATTGTCGTTGGCGCCGTGCACCAGCAGCACCGGGACCTGGTGCGCGCCGGTGTTCCAGCCCGGGGCCGAGTAGAGCAGGAAGCGGCCGGAGTACGGCTGCTTGACGCCGCCGAAGAAGGTCAGCCGCTGGCCGTCCTGGTTGCCCCGGCCGTCCGGCGGGTACTGCTCCTGCTTGAAGCCGGGAGTGGTGTCGAGGTACCGCTCGACCCGGTCCCAGCCGTTGGCGACGCCGGTGTACGTCGCCTCCAGGGTCAGGTGGGCCGGCACCGCCGCCGAGGCCGGCACCGCCGGGACGACCGCGCCGATCAGCGCCAGCACGCCCACGAGCAGCCGGCCCACGCCTCTCCGCCCACCGAGTCCACCGCGTCCACCACTGCTTCGCATCCGCACCCGCTCCTCCACGCCGAGGCTCCAGTAGGCGACACGGTACGGACGCCGGCGCACCCTCCCCATGGCGGCGTCCCACACCCCGGGCGCCCCGATGTGGTGGCCGACCACCTGGCATGGTCGTCCGGGTCCCCCGCTCGCGCGGGCGGTGCGGGCGGTCCGGCATGATGGGCACCGTACGAAGCGTCCGGACCGGGCGCGCGTTCAACAAGCGGGGGAGGACCGGCTGATGAGGCGTCTGGCGGCGGTGGTGGCGGCGGTGGCGGTGGCGGTGGCGGTGGCGGTGGCCGGCTGCGGGAGCGTGCGGACCACCGGCGCGGGTGGTGGCGGGACCGCCGCCGCGTCCGCGTCCGTGCCCGCCGCGCCCGACCCCACCGAGCTGCTGCGGCAGGGCGTCGCCGACCACGACCGGCTCTTTCCCGAGGTGGCGGCACTGGGCTGCGCGTCCGCACGGCCGACCCCCGCCACCACCACCGGCGGCACGGGCACCGCCCCGGCCGCCCCGGCCGATCCGTGGGCGGCCAAGCACGCCGAGAACTCGATGTACAAGCAGATGGCGCCGCTGAACCCGGCGGACCGCTGCCGGGGCGAGGCGCACGGCAAGCGGATCGCCGCCGCCGTCAAGGCCCGCGCCGGCACGGGAGCGCTCACCCAGGACGACGTCCGCGCCGTCCTGGAGTCGCTCGGCTATCCCCGCCCCAGTGCCGAGGTCCAACTCGCCGGCGATCAGCTGTCGTTCGAGGTGACCATCCCCGGCACCGGCCCCTGCGTCGGCGGACGGGTCGGCGCGACCGTCACCGTCGAGGCCCACGGGAACTACCTGGACGGAGGCTGCACCGAGCCCAAGGGCGGCCACTGACCCGGGGCCTCAGTGGTGCGGCCCGTGCCACCAGTGGTCCGACGAGCCGTCGTGCGGGTCGTGGCCGTAGTGGCCGTGGTGGCCCTCGTGGGCGCGGTGGTCGTCGTACGGGCCGCCGGTGTCCTCGTGGTGGAACGGGTCGTGCTGGTGGTGCTGCGGGTCGGCGCCCCAGGCGTCGGTGTCGTAGCCGTCCTGGTGCTGCCAGTGGTGGTCCGCGTGAGGGTCCGTGTGGTGGTCCGGCTGATGCCCGTCGTGGTGCCCGTGGTGCCCCTCGGGCCCTTCAGGGTCCCCGTGCCCGGCGTGCCCGTAGTGGTCGTGCTCCTCGTCCTCCCGGTCCCCGTCCGCGTCGCCGTCCTCGTGGTGGTGCGCCGGGGTGGCGCCCAGGGCGGCGCCGGTCAGGGCGTCGCCGAGGCCGCGCAGCAGCGCCGAGCCCGCCGCCCGGCCGCGGGAGCCGGGCGGGGCGGGCGGGTCCAGGGTCACCAGCGAGCCCGAGCGCGGCGTGGCCACCCAGGCGCGCGCCTCGAAGCGCTTGGCCGGGACCGCCACCGTGATCCGGGTGAACTCCTCGACCGGCAGGCCGTCGCCGCCCGCCGCGAAGGCGTCGGTGAACAGGTCGTCGGCGACCACCAGCGCCAGGTCGGTGTCGGGCGTGCCCTTGAGCGCGGCCCGCGCCTCCTGGCAGTCCAGCAGACGGCAGGCGGTCTCCACCGAGCGGGCCACGTAGCCCAGCGCCGCCCGCTGCACCCCGCCCTGGGCGAGGGCGGCCCGCACCCGCAGCCGCCCGGCGGTCCCGGGCGCCCGGTTGAGCGTGTACAGCGCGTCGCACAGGCCGAGGACCAGGCCCGGCAGCGCCTTCGCCTCGTCGGCGTCGGGCGGCAGCAGGAGCAGTTGGCCGTCGCCCCGGTCCTGGGCCTCGCAGCGCTTCCGGTCGACGCCGGCCCGTCGGCAGGCGTGGTCCAGCGCCCGGTCCAGCCGCTCCTGGACCTTCTGCTGCACCTGGTACGGCCGACCGCTGTACGCCTCGATGTCGACGACCAGGCAGATCCGGCGCACCCGGGGCGCCACCGTGCCGCTCATACCCGGCCACCGCCGTCCGGCGGGAGCGGCACGCCGGCCGCCCTGGCGAGCGACGCCCGGTCGAGGACCACGAGTTCGCGGTAGCTGGTGCGGATGGCGCCCTGGTCCCGCAGGCTGCGCAGCGAGCGTTCGACGCTGGCGGGGGAGAGCCGGGCGAGCGCGGCCAGGTCGGCGTGGCTGAGCGGGATGTCGATCCGCAGCCCGCCGTCCACGGCGGTGCCGTAGGAGCCGAGCAGGGTGTGCAGGGTGCGGGCGAGGCGGGCCAGGCCGGTGCCGTGGCCGGCGTCGACCCGGTGGCGGGTGGCCGAGCGGAGCTTGCGGGTGACCGAGCGCTGGACGGCGAGCGCGGCGGCCGGCCGGTCGGCGAGGAAGTCGAGGAAGGCCGGGCCGCCGATCTCCCGGGTGGTGCTGGTGCGGACGGCGAGGACGCTGGCCGAGCGCGGCTCGCCGTCCAGCACGGCCAGCTCGCCGAGGAGTTCGCCGGGCAGCCGGACCGCGAGCAGGGCCTCGCCGCCGTCCTCGGTGGCGGCCACCACCTTGACGCAGCCGGTCAGCAGGACGGCGGCCCGGTCACCCGGTTCGCCCTCGATCATCAGGGCCTCGCCCGGCGCGTAGACCCGCCGGGTGCCGAGCCGTCCGAGCGCCCGCAGGTCGGCGGCGTCGAGTCCGGCGAACGGGCCGCGCACGAAGGGGACGACCTGGGCGCCGCCCGGCGCCCCGGAGCGTCTGTGCGGTCCGGTGGCGCGCTGCGCGCTGTGCATGGTGCCTGCCCCCACCCGGTCGGCAACCCCGCCCCAACGGGGCGATTCCGTACGGAAGATAGCGCACCGCCTGGTGCGGTGTCAGTCCCGGCGTGCGGGGTGCCACCGGTCCGCGCGGGCTCTGGGCCGATCGTCGGCGAAGCGCGGAATCGGGTGGTTGTCGGTGATCTGACGATCAGTCAGACTTCGGGGAGTCGATACCGGAGGGGGGCCGGATGATGGCTCCAGGACAACGCCTGCGCAGGGTCTGCGCGGTGCTCGGCACGGTCGTCGTGCTGTCGATCGGCGCCGGCGGGGTGGTACCCGCCTCGGCGGCGGTCCCGCAAGGGGTGGTGCAGGGCGAGGGGTCGCCCGCCGCTGTCCCCGGAAGCTACCTGGTGGTGATCAAACCCGCTGCCGCGAAGGCGGGTTCGGTGGCGGACGGCGCGGCGGCGCTGGCCCGCTCCTACGGCGGCACGGTGCGCCGGAGCTATGACGCCGCGCTGCGCGGCTTCTCCGCCGACCTCACCGCGAAGCAGGCCCGCCGGCTGGCCGCCGACCCGGCGGTGGCGCTGGTCTCGCAGAACCGCCGGGTGCGGGCCGACGGCGTGCAGGCGGCGCCGGGCTCCTGGGGCCTGGACCGGATCGACCAGCGCCGCTTCCCCTACGACGACCGCTACACCTACCCGGACCGGGCGGGGGCCGGGGTGACGGCGTACATCGTGGACACGGGGGTGCGGATCACCTCGGAGGAGTTCGGGGGCCGGGCCTCCTACGGCTACGACGCGATCGACAACGACAACGTCGCGCAGGACGGCCACGGCCACGGCAGCCATGTCGCGGGGACGGTGGCCGGCAGCACCTTCGGCGTCGCCAAGGCCGCCAAGGTCGTCGCCGTGCGCGTCCTGGACGACACCGGCGAGGGCACCACGGAGCAGGTCGTCGCCGGCATCGACTGGGTGACCAGGCACGCCGTCCGCCCGGCCGTGGTCAACATGAGTCTGGGCAGCGAGCCGGACCCGGTGCTGGACGCGGCGGTCGCGGGCTCCATCGCCGCCGGCCTGACGTACACGGTCGCGGCGGGCAATCAGAGCATCGACGCGGACGGGCACTCCCCGGCCCGGGTGCCCAGCGCCATCACCGTCGGCGCGACCGACCGAAGCGACGTTCAGGCCTCCTTCTCCAACTACGGCCCCCTGGTGGACCTCTACGCACCGGGCGTGGACATCACCTCGGTCTGGCACGTGATCGACTACGCCGGCATCGGCATCGACATGTCCGGCACGTCGATGGCCGCCCCGCACGCGGCGGGCGCCGTCGCGCTGTACCTGGCGACCCATCCGACGGCCACCCCCGCCCAGGTCTCCGCGGCGCTGACCTCCGCGGCGACCACCGGCTCGCTGTCCGGCCTCGGCCCGGGCTCCGCGGACCGGCTGCTGTACACCGGCACGGCACCCAGCCGGCCGCGCGGCGCCCGGTTCGCCTCGTCGGGACCGGTGACCTTCGACGGGGTCGGCACGGTCGAGTCGCCGATCACCGTCACCGGGGTGTCCGGCCGGGCGCCGAACGACCTCGACGTCGCGGTGGACATCTCCTACTGGTGGCGCGGTGACCTGAAGGTCGAACTGGTCGCCCCGGACGGCGCGGTGTTCCTGCTGCACGACACCGACATCGGGGAGGCCTACCAGGACCTCGTCGGCCTCTTCGGCGTCGACGCCTCGGCGCACACCGCCAACGGCGTCTGGAAGCTGCGGGTCACCGACGTCGGCGGCTACTTCCCCGGCACGGTCAACGGCTGGTCGCTCCGGTTCTGACGGCCGGGCACGGACCGGTGGTGCGCGCTCAGCGCGCCTCCAGGACGGCCGCCTCCCCGCGACCGGCTCGCGCGGTGCCGCGCGCGGGGCGGCGGCCGTCCGCTGGAGTCGCGGCGGCGGCGTCCCGCCGGGTGACCGGCGGGCGGCACCCGGCGCGGGCGGTCAGGCGAGGTCCGCGCCAGCGTAGTGGTCGGTCCACGCCAGCGGGGCGCCGGCGTACTTGGCGGCCCGGACGTCACCGGAGCGGGCGTGCCCCTCGAACAGCTCGACGCGGGCGGCCCGGCCGCACAACTCCCCGAGCGCCGCCGACAACTTCGGGTCGCGGACCTCCTGGTAGGTGACGGTGCGCAGGTACATGCCCACCCACAGGCCGCCGGTGTAGCGGGCCGCGCCACGGGTCGGCAGGACGTGGTTGGTGCCGATGACCTTGTCCCCGTAGGACACGCAGGTGCCCTCGCCGAGGAAGAGGGCGCCGTAGGCGTGCATCCTGTCCAGGGCCTCGCGGGGGTTCCCGGTGAGGACCTGGACGTGCTCGTAGGCGAAGGCGTCGGCGATGCGGTACGCCTCGTCGAGGTCGTCGGCCAGGATGACCTGGCCGTGGTCGCGCCAGGCGGGGCCGGCGATGTCGCCGGTCCGCAGTCCGGGCAGGATCTCCTCGATGTGCCGCTGCACCGCGGTGGCGACGCGCTCGCTGGTGGTGACCAGGACGGCGGGCGAGTCCGGGCCGTGCTCGGCCTGCGAGAGCAGGTCGACCGCCGCGATGAACGGGTCGGCCGTGTCGTCGGCGATGACGAGGATCTCGGTCGGACCGGCGAACAGGTCGATGCCGACCTCGCCGAACAGCTGGCGCTTGGCCTCGGCCACGTAGGCGTTGCCGGGGCCGGCCAGCATGTCCACGGGCGTCATGGTCTCGGTGCCGACGCTCATCGCGGCGATGGCCTGGACGCCGCCGAGGATGTGGATCTCGTCGGCGCCGGCGAGGTGCATCGCGGCGACGGTGGCGGCGGGGATCGCGCCGTGGATCGGCGGGGTGCAGGCGACCACGCGCGGTACGCCGGCGGCCTTGGCGGTCACGACGGTCATGTGCGCGGAGGCGGTCAGCGGGTAGCGGCCGCCGGGAACGTACGCGCCGACCGATTGGATCGGCACGTGGCGGTGGCCGAGGAAGACGCCGGGCTCGGACTCGATCTCGATCTCCCGCATCGAGTCGCGCTGGGCCTCGGCGAACCGGCGGACGTTGGCCTGGACGGTCTTGATGTCCTCGATGACCTGCGGGTCGAGGCTGTTCATGATCTCGGCGAGCTGTGCCTCGCTCAGCCGGAAGGACTCCGGTTCCCAGTGGTCGAAGCGCGCCGAGAGCTCGCGGACCGCTTCGTCGCCGCGGGCGCGGACATCGGCGATCAGCTCGCGGACGGTCCGCGCGACGGCGTCGTCGCCCGAGGGGGCGGAGGACCGGATGGCAGCGGCTTTGATGGTTCGGGACACGCCGGGCTCCTCAAATCATGAATGGATACGTATCCATTGGATACGTATCCACAGCATGGAAGGCGAGGAGCCGACGGTCAAGGGGTGATTCATGAGCAGTTCGGAATCCGTTCACGCGGGACGGACGCGAACGGCGGGATCAGGCGGGAGGTGCGGTGGTGGAGCGCAGGACGAGTTCCACCGGCAGGACCTCGTGCCGATGCGGCAGGTCCGGGGACTCCAGCCGGTCCAGGAGCAGTTCCACGCCGACCCGGGCGATCCGCTCCAGCGGCTGGCGAACCGTCGTCAGGTCGATGCGCTCCCACGCGGACAGCGGCACGTCGTCGCAGCCCACCACGCTCAGCTCCGCCGGCACCGCGACGCCGGCCGCGGCGGCCGCGTTCAGCGCGGCGTACGCCATCACGTCGTTGTGGCAGAACAGCGCCGTGGGCGGTTCGGCGCTCGCGAGCAGGGCGCGCACGGCCTCGTACGCGGTGGCGTAGTCGTAGGCTCCGTCGGCCTCCGTGAGGGTGGCGCCCTCCGTCGCCGCCACCTTCCGGCGGAAGGCGAGGGCGCGCTGCTGGGCGGTGCTCGACCCGGCCAGGCCGCGGACCATGGCGATCCGGCGGTGCCCGAGGTCCAGCAGGTGCGCCGCCGCGAGTTCGCCGGCGGTCGTGTTGTCGGCCTCGACCTGATCGGCCGGGAAGTCCCTGAGCGTGCGGTGGCACAGCACCATCGGGATCCCGTGCCCCAGCATCCGGTGGGCGAGCGGCTCCTGCTCGATCGCCGAGGTGAACACGACCCCGTCGACGCCTTCGCGGCGCAGCAGCGCCAGCCCTTCCTCGTCCGACATCACATCGGTGACCAGCGACAGGCGCAGGCCGCGCTCGTGCAGGACGCGTTCCACCGCCTTGACCAGCACCGGATAGAACGGATTCGTCAGATCGCGGATCACCACGCCGATCAGCCCCGACCGCGCGCCCACGAGGTTCCGCGCCGCCTGGCTGGGCTGGAAGTCGTACTTCGCGACCACGTCGAGTACTCTGCGCCGAGTCTCCGGGGCCACGCTTCCGCCGTTCAGCACGCGCGAGACCGTCGACTGCGCGACTCCCGCCTCCCGTGCGATCTGCACGCTCGTGACAGTGGGCCGCCGCACCATGGTCCTCACCTCCGGGTCAATGTCGGGGCCAGCATAGGGATCCCCGTCCGCCGTGCGCTCGTGCGACGGCCCGCCGGGCGTGGCCGCGCGGCGGTCGTGAGCGACAACCCGCCGTCGACGGTGGGGTTTTGGGAGAAGCCGAGGAGATCCGGCGCCGGCGCCGCGAACCCGGACCCCGGGCTTTCCGCATCGTGGAAAAGCATTGACGCATGATGGAAAAGCCTGCTAAACGTTTCCCCCCCGGCCTTGAGCCGCTCACCACGATGTACCCGAATGAGGAGGATCGTTGGGCTACTATGTCGGACGACGTCTACTTGAAGTCGTCCCCACCCTCTTCCTGATCGTGACGATCGTCTTCTTCCTCGTTTACATCGTGGGGGATCCGGTCGCGCTGATGCTCGGCGAGAACGCCACCCCCGAGCGGATCGCGGCGATTCGCGACGCGATGGGGCTGGACGATCCGTTGCCGGTCCAGTACTGGCATTACATTGTTTCGGCCGTCACCGGTGATTTCGGCGACTCGTACCAATACCATGAGCCTGCTCTGGCGATCGTTCTGGAGCGCCTTCCCGCCACACTGATGCTCGCCGTCGGGTCGATTGTCCTGGCGCTGGTCATCGCCATTCCGATGGGAGTGTGGGCGGCGATGCACCGCGGCGGCGCGGTCGATCACCTGGTCTCCTCGATATCGGTCGTCGCCAAGGCGGTGCCCACGTTCTGGCTGGGCATCATGCTGATCATGCTCTTCTCGGTGAACCTGGGCTGGCTCCCGGTTTCCGGCAGCGGGACCTGGGCCCACCTGGCACTTCCCATGATCACGCTCGGCACCGGAACCGCGGCCGAGATCACCCGGCTCGTACGTTCGAGCATGGTGGAGATCCTCGGGCAGGACTACATCCGGACCGCGTACGGAAAAGGCCTGCGGGAATCGTTCGTCGTCTTCAAGCACGGCTTCAGCAACGCCTTCATTCCGGTCGCGTCGATCACCGTGCTCCAGTTCTCGGCACTACTCGGCGGCGCGCTCGTCACCGAATCCGTATTCGCTTGGCCGGGGCTCGGACAGCTCCTGGTCAAGGCGGTGACACAGCGGGACATGCCCATCGTGCAGGCGGCGGTATTCGTCGTCGCGGTGATGGTCATCGGGCTGAGCATTCTGTCCGACATTTCGTTCAAGCTCGTCGACAGGCGGATCAACCTTGACTGAGTCCATCGGCCTTCCGCGGGCGGGCACCCCCGCGCGGAGCAGAAAGGCCCTCCGGAACATTCCCTTTCCGGCGATCGTCGGAATGGTTCTCCTGATCGTGCCGGCATTCGTCGCGATATTCGCACCATGGATCATGCCGCACGACCCCGCGGCGATCGACCCGTCGCGGGCGCTCATTCCGCCGCTTCCGTTCGAGGGGAGCGACCCGGCCTACCTGCTGGGCACCGACAACCTCGGCCGCGACATGCTCAGCCGCCTCATCGACGGCTCGCGCATCTCGCTGCTGGTCGGGGTGCTCGGCGTGGTCCTGGCCGGAACGATCGGTCTGGCGGCGGGCCTGCTCGCCGGCTACTACGGGCGGTTCGTCGACGCGGCGATCATGCGTCTGGTCGACGCGCTCCTCGCCATCCCCGGCATCCTGCTGATCCTCGTCATCCTCGGCGTGGTGAAGCCGGGTCTGACGACCCTCGTCGTCGTGCTCGGTCTGACGAACTGGGTGGTCTACGCCCGTCAGATCCGCGCGGAGGTGCTGGAGATCCGCGAGCGCCTGTTCGTCGAGGCGGCGAAGAACTTCGGGGTCTCGCACACCCGGATCCTCCTGCGGCACATCACGCCGAACGTCATGCCGACGTTCATCGTCCTCTCCACGCTGAGCGTGGCGACCATCATCATCACGGAGTCGTCGCTCAGCTTCCTGGGCCTGGGGGTGCAACCCCCCGACGTCTCCTGGGGCCTGATGCTCACCAGCGGCCGCGACTACATCACCAACGCGTGGTGGCTGAGCACGCTGCCGGGTCTGGCGATCGCGGGCACGGTGCTCGGAATCCTTCTCCTCGGCGACTGGCTGCGGGACACGCTCGACCCGCGACTGGGGGTGTGAACCATGCACGGGAACGAACCCCTGCTCAGCATCCGGGACCTCCGCGTGACGGCGGAGAAGCGTGACCTCACGCTCGTCGACGGCGTCTCGCTCGACATCCACGCCGGCGAACGGATGGCCCTGGTGGGTGAGTCCGGCTCCGGCAAGAGCCTCACCTGCATGTCGGTCATCAGCCTGCTGGCGAGGGGCCTGCGGGTCTCCGGCGGCGAGATCGCCTGGCGGGGCGAGGACATCTCCCGGGTGTCCGCGGGCCGGATGCGGCAACTGCGGGGCCGTGAGATCTCGATGATCTACCAGGAGCCGTTGACCTCGCTCAACCCGGTCCTCTCGATCGGGAACCAGCTGGGCGAGGCCGCCAAGCACGTCTCCGCCTCCCGCGCCGATGTGCTGTCGATGCTCGACCGCGTCGGATTCGACAGGCCGGAGCGGGTGCTGCGCCAGCGCCCCCACGAACTGTCGGGCGGGATGCGCCAGCGGGTCATGATCGCGATGGCCCTGCTGGGCAGGCCCCGGCTGCTCCTCGCCGACGAACCCACGACGGCTCTCGACGTCACGGTGC
This sequence comes from Kitasatospora putterlickiae, assembly GCF_039527695.1. Taxonomy (NCBI): domain Bacteria; kingdom Bacillati; phylum Actinomycetota; class Actinomycetes; order Kitasatosporales; family Streptomycetaceae; genus Kitasatospora; species Kitasatospora putterlickiae. The sequence goes on along the minus strand of NZ_BAAAKJ010000086.1, from coordinate 17,245 downwards.
AGGACCAGGTGCTGAAGCTCATCTACGACATCACCGTCGAGACGGGCACCGCCCTGCTGCTGGTGAGCCACGACCTCAACGTCGTGCGCCGGATCGCGGACACGGTCGCCGTGCTCTACACCGGGCGGATCGCCGAGAGCGGACCCACCGAACGGGTGCTGTCCGAGCCCAGGCACCCCTACACCGACGCCCTGCTGCGCTCGGTTCCCTCCCTCGGGGTCAAGGCCGACCGCCTCACCGCCATCCCCGGACGCGTGCCGACGCCCAACGAATGGACCGACGGCTGCCGATTCGCCTCGCGCTGCGGGTTCGCCACCGCCACCTGCGTCGACAAGCCGCCGTTCGCGGAGTTCCAGGGGCAGGCCTCGGCCTGCTGGCACACCGACCGTCTGATCGAGTCGAAGGGCGCAAGATGACCACCGACACCGCGCTGCCCGGCACGGCCTCGGACGCCGCCGTCCGCGTCACGGCGCTGTGCAAGACCTTCCGGGTCGCCGACGGCTTCTTCGGCCGCAAGAAGGACTTCGCCGCGGTGCGCGACGTCGGCCTGTCCGTGCCCAAGGGGGCGACCCTGGGCATCATCGGGGAGTCCGGCTCCGGGAAGACGACGGTCGCCCGGATGCTGGCGGGTCTGCTGAGGCCGACGTCGGGCGACATCCTGATCACGGGCGCGCCGGTCTTCGACGCCAAGGGCCGCACGACGGCCGCCGGACGCACCGCGGCGCAGATGGTGTTCCAGGACCCGTACTCCGCGCTGAACCCCCGGATGAACGTCCGCTCCATCCTCGCGGAGCCGCTGACCGTGGCACCGCGCGCGAGCCGGCAGGAGATCGCCCGGAGGGTGGCCGAGCTGACCGACCAGGTCGGCATGGCGGCCTCGGCGCTGGAGAAGTACCCGCACGAGTTCTCGGGCGGACAGCGGCAGCGTCTGGTGATCGCCCGCGCGCTGGCGCGGAAGCCCCAGGTGCTGATCTGCGACGAGCCGGTCTCCGCGCTCGACGTCTCGATCCAGAGCCAGATCCTCAACCTCCTCAAGGACCTCCAGGAGGAGATGGGCCTGACCTACGTCTTCATCGGCCACGGCCTGGAGAGCGTCCACTTCATGAGCGACCGGATCAGCGTCATGTACAAGGGCGCGGTCGTCGAGCAGGGCACGGCGGACGACATCCTCCACCGCCCCGGCCACGAGTACACCCGACGGCTCATCGAGTCCTCGCGCGCGCAGCCCTTCAAGACGCGCTGACCGTCCGACCACACCCGGGCCCGCCGGTATCAGCGGGAGTAGACGAATCGTTCGCGAAAGGACCGACCATGAAGAAGAGACTCACCGCGGCCATGGCCGTGGCGGCCCTGCCGCTGGCCGGCTGCATGCCCGTGTCGAGCGGTGCGGCGGAGGGCGGCGGACAGAAGGACACCCTGGTGTTCGCGCAGAACGTCGATCCGCGCAACCTCGACCCGCAGAACGCCGTGCAGACGTCGGCGGACCGCGTCAACCGGAACATCTACGACCGGCTGTTCACCCGGGACCGGTCGATGAAGATCGTTCCCCAGCTGGTGACCGACTACAAGCAGGTGGACGACGAGACCTGGACGTTCCAGCTCCGCAAGGACGTCACGTTCCAGGACGGGTCGCCGCTGACCGCCAAGGACGTCGTGTTCACGATCCACCGGCTGAAGGACCCCGCGCTGCTGGAGGCGCGGTGGTACGAGCAGATCGCCGACGCCACGGCGGTCGGCGATCACGAGGTCCAGATCAAGACCAAGGGCGCGATGCCGACCCTGCTCGCGGTGCTGGCGAAGAGCGGCGCCGACATCGTTCCGTCGGCCTTCATCGAGAAGAACGGCATCGAGGAGTTCGTGAAGGCGCCCTTCGGTTCCGGGCCGTACAAGTTCGTGGAGTGGAAGCGCGACGACCGCGTCACCCTGGAGCGCAACGACGCCTACTGGGGCGGCACCCCGAAGTGGAAGCGCGTCGAGGTCCGCACCATTCCCGAGAACTCCACGCGCGTCTCCGAACTCCTCACCGGCGGTGTCGACGTCGCGACCGAGATCCCGGTGATCGACTGGAAGCGCGTCGACGCCGGCAAGACCGCGATGGAACTCGGCGAGACGACCCGGGTGATGCTGCTCGTCCTGCGCCTGGACGACCAGTACGCGACGAAGGACCCCCGGGTCCGCGAGGCGATCGATCTCGCGATCGACAAGAAGGCGATCGTCGACACGCTCTTCGGCGGCAAGGCCACGCCGGTGCGGACGCGCGCCCCGAAGACGGTGTTCGGCGGGGACCCGTCCCTCTACAACACCTCCGCGTACGACCCCGAGCGGGCGAAGGAACTGGTGAAGCAGGCCGTCGCGGACGGCCGCGGCGTGAAGCTGCACTACAGCGCCTCGCGCGGGACCTACCCGATGGACGCCGAGCTCGCGGAGATGGTCACCGCGATGCTCAAGAAGGCCGGCTTCACCGTGGACCTGGAGATCCTCGAAGGCGGTGCCTTCGGCGACATCTACAGCAAGTACACCAACAAGGACGTCTACCAGGTCGCCTTCGCGGACGGTCTGATGGACTCCTCGTACGCGCTCCAGGGCTTCTCCACCGTCCTGGGCAAGCCCCGGATGGGATACAGCAACCCGAAGGTCGACCAGTTGCTCGCGCAGGCGAACCGGACGATGGACACGGAGGAGCGCAAGAAGGCGTACTCCGAGGTGCAGCGGATCATCGCCGACACGGACCGGCCGATGGTGTCCCTCTACACGCAGCCCGCGGCGTTCGGCGTCTCGAAGGACGTGGCGTTCACGCCGCGCGCCGACGACGGGTTCGTGTTCGACGACGTGACGCTCGCCAAGTAGCGCGCGGGACATCCGGGCGGCTCCGGTGCCGCCCGGACCCCTGCCGAATCGATCCGGGAAGGAGAAATCACCATGGGGGCCGTTGATTCGAACGGCGGTGGCCAGAGAACGCCGGGTGCCGTGCAGTCGCTCCGCAGGGCGTTCACGGTCCTGGAGGCCGTGGTCGACAGCGACGACCCGATCGGCGTCTCGGACCTGGCCCGTCACAGCGATCTCCCGGTCGGCACGGTCCACCGCCTGGCGCAGACCCTCCACGAACTCGGCTACGTCCGCAAGGACGGGAACAGCAAGTACCTGCCGGGGCCGCGCCTGCTGAAGCTGGCCAAGAACAACCAGAAGGCGATCGCGGTCGTCGTGCAGCCCTACCTCGACGAACTCGCCAAGCGCTACGGGGAGTCCGTCGCCGTCGGAACGCTCAGCGGGGACTACGTCGTCTACCTGGCCAAGACGCCGGGATCACGATCGATCAGGATCTACACGAGCCTCGACGAGCCCGTGTACCCGCATTCCTCGGCCATCGGGAAGATGCTGCTCAGCAGGCTCCCCGACGAGCGGGTGCGCACCATCCTCGACCACACCAAGATGCCGCGCTTCACCGATTCGACCCACACGGACCCGGACGGCCTGCTCGCCGAGCTGGCCTCGGTGCGCGACCGCGGATTCGCCGTGAACGAGGGGGAGCAGGAGGCGGGGATGCGGTGCGTCTCCGTGGCCATCCCCCTCAAGGGGGAGCACCTCGGGTTCTCCCTCTCCGCCCCGACGCTGCGGATGTCCGACGCGGTGCTCGCCGAGATCGTCACGGGCCTGAAGCGGGCGGCCGTCGCCCTCGCCGCGGAACTGGACGGCGCACGAGGCCCTTCACAGAAAGAGATCCACGGGAAGTGAACAACGTCAAGAACTCATCCATCGCCGTCGTCGGCGCGGGGATCGCCGGTGTGACCACCGCCTTCCACCTGGCGCGCCGGGGAGCCCGGGTCACCCTCGTCGACGACGGCGGGTTCGGCCAGGCGACCGCGGCCAGTGCGGGGATCATCGCGCCCTGGGTGTCGTCCTCCGAGGGCGGCTTCTACGAGGCCTACGCCGCCGGCGGCAACTACTACCCGGAGTTCCTGTCGCAGCTGGAGGCGCTCGGAATCCCCGAACTCGGGTACCGCCGTTCGGGCGCGCTGATGGTGAGCGCGGACGCCGCCGAGGTCGACGCCGTCGAGGAGCGGATCGCCGGCCGGGTGCGCGACGCCGGACCGGTGGCGGGAACCCTCCAGCGCGTGGACGGCGCCCGCGCACGCGAACTCTTCCCGGCGCTCGCGCCCGGGCTGAGCGGGCTGTTCGTCTCGGGCGGCGGCCGCGTCGACGGCCGGGTGCTCCGTGACGCGGCCCTGAGCGGGGCGATCGCGTTCGGGGCCCGGCACGTGGTCGACTCGGTCATCGGGCTCGACCGCTCGGGCGCCGGCTGGCGGATCCGGACCACGACGGCGGACCTCGACGTCGACGCGGTCGTGGTGGCCGCGGGTGCGCGCGTCACCGACCTGCTCGGCCGGCTCGACCTCCGGGTCGGGGTCAGCCCGCAGCGCGGGCAGATCGTCCACCTGGAACTGCGCGGGGTCAACACCTCGCCGTGGCCGACCCTCCACCCGTTCGCCGACCACTACATGACCCCCTTCGACGGCGGCAGGATCGCCGTCGGAGCCACCCGCGAGACCGGCAGCGGATTCGACGCGAGGGTGACCGCGGCCGGGCAGCTCTCAGTCCTGCGTAACGCCGTTGAGATCGCACCGGGTCTCGCGGACGCGACCGTGCTGGAGACCAGGGTGGGCATCCGCCCCATGGCGGACGGCCAGCTGCCGCTGGTCGGCCGGGTGCCCGGCACCGACGGTCTCTGGCTGGTCGCGGGGTACGGCGCGGGCGGGCTGACCATGGGGCCGCTGCTCGGCGACGCCGTCGCACGCGACGTGCTGGGCGAGGCCGCCCCCGAGCTCGCCGCCTTCACCGTGGCGGTCGAACGACGGTCCCGTGGGGGCGAGGCCTGATGACGGCCGCCTCCCACGCCTACCGGCGGGCCCGGGTCGAGGTCGCGGGCGGCCGCTCCACGGTCGGGGTGTGGGAGCCGTCGGCGCCCCCGCCCGGACCGGTCCCCACCGTCTGCGCGATCCACGGCATCACCTCGAACCACCTCTTCCTCGCCGGCCTCGCCGCCGCCCTGCCGGGCGTCCGGGTCATCGCCCCCGACCTGCGGGGACGGGCGGGTTCGCGGCACCTCGGGGCCCCGTACGGGATGCGGGCGCACGCCGAGGACGTGCTGGCCGCGGTCCGGGCGTTCGCCGAACCGGGGGAGGTGACCCTGGTCGGCCACTCCCTCGGAGGGTTCGTGGCGATGACCCTCGCGGGGCTCGCCGCCGAGGACCCCGCGGCCGCGGAGCACCGCTTCCGCGGGCTCGTCCTCATCGACGGGGGGCTTCCCCGGCCTCCCCGGCCCGTCCGGGCGGCCGACGCGGACAACCTGCTCGCCGCCGTGGGCCCGGAGGCCCGGTTGTCGATGGCGTTCGACGGCGCCGACGCGTACCTGGACTTCTTCCGGGCCCACCCGGCCTTCGCCGGCGGAGTGGGCCCGGTGGCGGGGGAGAGCTTCCGCTACGACCTGGTCGCCGACGGCGACGGCGGATTCCGCGCCTCGACCTCGGTCGAGGCCATGCGGGCGGACTCCGACGACGTGTACGGCGCACCGGACTTCGGCCTCGGCGTCGAGCGCGTCATGGCGGATCCCGCACGCCGGCGCGACGTCCACCTGATCGTCGCGGAGGGCGACCTGGTCGCCGCCCGCCCCGGTCTCTACACGGCCGGGATCCTCGACGGGTACCGGCGCCGGTGGCCCGGCGTGCGGATCACCGAGGTCGCGGACACCAACCACTACGACATCCTGCTCTCCGGCCACGGCATCCACGCGTGCGCCGACGCCGTGCTCGCCACTCTCGGCGATGACCGCGGCTGATCGCACAGCCGTCCACCAGGACGCGGCCCACGCCGGGATCCGCCCCGCCGACCACCGCAGGCGGCCCGTGACGACCGTGCGCCGTGCGCCCCGTCACCGGCATGCCAGGGTCCGGGCCGGCCGGCCCCGCGTCCTCGGCCAGACCCTCCGGCGACACCCGCCGGAACACCGCAGCGGACACCACGCTGCCCGGAAGGAAAGACACACATGAATCTCTTCGACCCCACCACCACCGCCCTGGTCTGCATCGACCTCCAGGGAGCGAACCTCTCGCACGGCGCCGAGCCGCACTCTCCGGAGGAGGTGCTCGACCAGAGCCTGCGGCTGCTGGCGGCCGCGCGCGCCGCCGGATCGCTGGTGGTCCACGTCCGCACGTCCTTCCTCCCCGACGAGTCGGACTCGCTGCAGCCGCTGCGCATCGAGCGGATGCGCCCGGCGCGGCCCCACCGGGAGCCGGGCTGGGACGAGCTGCTCCCGGAGGTCGCGCCCACGCCGACCGAGCCGGTGATCGCGAAGCGCAGCTGGAACGCGTTCCACGGCTCCGACCTGGACGTCCAGCTGCGCCGGCACGGCGTCAAGACGATCGTTCTGCTGGGGATGTCCACCAACTACGGCGTCGAGGGCACCGGCCGGGCCGCGTACGAGAACTACTACAACGTGGTGTTCGCGAACGAGGCGATGTCCTCGGTCACGGCGGAGGGCCACGAGTTCTCGGTGAAGAACATCCTGCCGCTGATCGGCGTGGTGCGCTCGGTCGACGAGATCGTCGGGGCGTTCGCGGGCGCGCTGACCGACGAGGTCGCCGTCTGACCCCGGCCCGCGCCGGTGCGAGCGCCTCCCGGGAGGCCGCTCGCCGTTGACGGAGCCGCGCCCGGTTCAAGCACCCCACCGGGCGCGGCTCTCAGCCCGAAATCCTGTCACCAGGCTCAACCGTCTTAGGAGTGTCCTGTTCATGGCTGCACATCAGGGGCCCGTCGGCGCCTCCCCCGTCGCTCCGGCCGTCACCGTCGCCGGTCCGCACGTCCACCGCTCGGAGGAGGTGCTCACCCCGGGGGCGGTCGCCTTCGTGGCCGGCCTCCACCGCGCCTTCGAGGGCCGCCGGCGGGAACTCCTGGCCGCGCGCGGCGCCCGCCGGGCCGAGATCGCCCGCACCGGCGTGCTGGACTTCCTCCCCGGAACCGCCGACGTCCGGGCCGGCGACTGGAAGGTGGCCGAGGCGCCGCACGCCCTCCAGGACCGCCGGGTCGAGATCACCGGCCCCACCGACCGCAAGATGGTCATCAACGCGCTCAACTCCGGGGCCCGGATCTGGCTCGCCGACTTCGAGGACGCCACCGCGCCGACCTGGGAGAACGTGGTCGGCGGCCAGGTCAACCTGATCGACGCCTTCGAGGGCCGGATCGACTTCACCACCCCCGCCGGCAAGGCGTACGCCCTCAAGCCCGCCGCCGAGCTGGCCACCGTCGTGGTCCGTCCGCGCGGCTGGCACCTCGACGAGAACCACCTGCTGGTCGACGGCGCCCCGGTGGCCGGCGCGTTCGTCGACTTCGGCCTGTACTTCTTCCACAACGCGGCCCGGCTGCTCGCCAAGGGCGCCGAGGACCCGAACTCCGGCCCGTACTTCTACCTGCCGAAGATCGAGAGCCACCTGGAGGCCCGGCTCTGGAACGACGTGTTCACCCACGCCCAGGCCGAACTGGGCATCCCGCACGGCACCGTCCGCGCCACCGTGCTGATCGAGACCATCACCGCCGCGTTCGAGATGGACGAGATCCTCTACGAGCTGCGCGACCACGCGGCCGGCCTCAACGCCGGGCGCTGGGACTACCTGTTCTCGATCGTCAAGAACTTCCGCGACGCCGGCGAGCGGTACGTCCTGCCGGACCGCAACGGCGTCACGATGGTCTCGCCGTTCATGGCCGCCTACACCCGGCTGCTGGTGCGGACCTGCCACCGGCGCGGCGCCCACGCCATCGGCGGCATGGCCGCGTTCATCCCCAGCCGCCGCGACCCGGAGGTCAACGCGGCCGCGCTGGAGAAGGTCACGGCGGACAAGGACCGCGAGGCCGGCCAGGGCTTCGACGGGTCCTGGGTCGCCCACCCCGACCTGGTGCCGGTCGCCAGGGCCTCCTTCGACGCGGTGCTCGGCGAGCGCCCGCACCAGAAGGACAACCCCGGCCCGGACGGGCCGGTGACCGCCGGGCAGTTGCTCGACGTCGCCGGGGCCCGCGGCAGCTGCACCCGGGCGGGGCTGCACAACGCCGTCCAGGTCGGCGTCCGGTACATCGAGTCCTGGCTGCGCGGCACGGGCGCGGTCGGCATCTTCCACATGATGGAGGACGCCGCCACCGCCGAGATCTCCCGCTCGCAGGTCTGGCAGTGGGTCCACAACGGGGTCGTCCTCGCCGACACGGGCGAGCGGGCCACCGCCGAACTGGTCCGCGCCCTGGTCGCCGCGGAGCTGGCGGAACTCCGCGCCGAGCAGGGCGAGGAGACCTACCGCTCCGGACGCTGGGAGGAGGCCGCCCGGCTCTTCGAACAGGTCGCCCTGGAGGAGGAGTTCGCGGACTTCCTGACCCTGCCGGCGCTTCCGCTGCTGGGCTGAGCGCCGGCACCGACCGGCGCGGGTGTTCCCCGACACGACGGCCGGGCCGGCCGACCGACTCGACGTGGTCGGCCGGCCCGGCCGGTGAGGGGGCACCCCGGTCCCCGGAGTCACCTCGTGGTGGGGCTTCCACCCCTGACGCCGTGCGGCCGCTTCTCAGGCGCTCACGACCGGTCGGAGAGGTGGGTCCGGAGCTCCGCGCGGAGTCGGTGCGACGTGTCGACGGGCAATCCCATGACGGAGTAGCGGAGTTCCTCCGAGAAGCCCGCGATGAGGTCGAGATCCCGAAGCTGACGCCGCAGTTCGGCGGCCGAGGCCTCGTCCGCGTCGAGAAGCTCCTCGACGGCCTCCACCGCCCGGCCGCTGGTCCAGACGGCGAAGTCGTGGCAGCCGAACAGGTAGGTGTGTGCGGCGAACAGCGTCGCCGCGGCGGTGGACTCGTCCGCGTCGTCCGGCCCGTCCTGGCCGTCGTTGTGGCAGTACTCGCTGAGCATGTACTCCGCGACACCGCGGTTGACCGCGGAGAAGGCCGTCGATTCACCGAGGACGCCCTCCCACACGGAATCCAGCAGGGGACGCAGGCTCAGAGTGAACGGTGCCCGCTCGTCCTCGGGCAGCGCCTCGTGCCGGCCCATGAGTCGCTCCGCGACGCCGGCGGCGAACACCCGCCGCTCACCGGGCGACGCCGCCTTCAACCGCTCCTCCACCAGCGCCGACAGCTCCCGCCACGTATCCATTCGAGCCACCTCGGAGTCGCGATGCCGGCGCGGCCACGCCGGCCACGCGATCATCCCGAACGCCAGTGACAACGCCCCTGCCGCCGACGGCGGGGGAGGAGGGCGACGAGGGCGACGGCGAGGAGGGCCACGCCGAAGGGGATGCTCTGGGGTGCCATGCGTGGACCGGCCGAGGTGGCCGAGCAGGGGAAGGTCATCCGTGGCCGCCGGCCACAGACCTCCGGGTTCGCCCGCGCCGCGGTTGCAGGGTCCTGCCGCCTCCCGTGGCGTCGGCATCACCGTCCGGTGCCGATGCGTGCGACGTCACCTTCGACGCTCTGGAACCCGCATCCCATGGGATCGGGGCGGCAGAGCGGCCGTGTGGGCGCCGGTGGGCCCTGGGGTACCGGGAGGTAGACGGTCACCGGCCTGGTGGTTGGGGCTGCACCCGCCCCGGCGCTGCCCGTGGGCGGCCGGAGGGTGGGGCGGGAGTCTGCCGGCGGCGACCCGGGACGGAGACGGTGCGGCGGCGGGCGGCGAGGACGGCCGCGGTGCCGGCCACGGTCATGAGGCCGGCCCCGGCGGTGAGGGCGAGGGTCCGGCTGCCGGTGTCCGCGCGGCGGCCGCGTGCGGCGGGGGTGCCGGCCGCGCCTTGTCGGGGACACGCTCACCAACGGCGCAGGGTCCGACCGGTGGGGTGGCGGCTGGGGTAGTCAGTGGCTCGTTCCACCACCCACGCACCCACCCGACAAGGGGTCCGCCATGACATTCGCCAGATCCGCCGTCCGCGCGATCGCGTCCGTGCTGCTGCTCGCCGCCGCCCTGCTGGCCGTCCCGCTGGCGGCGGCGCAGTCGGCCGCCGCCCAGGGGCCGCGCAACGAGAAGGAGGCGGCGGTCTGCCGCCACGTCCTCGGAACCTTCCTCGGCTTCGCCGGCCGGCACGCCACCGAGGCCTGCGCCGTCCAGCCGGAGGACGCCGCTACCCGCTGAGGGCCGCCTGCGCCACCCCGCACCCGCTCGGCGGGTGCGGGGCCGTCAGCCCAGCAGCGGGGCGAGCGCGCCCGCGAGGTCCGCCGGTTCCCGGAAGTGCACGGCCGTCATGCCCAGCCGGGCGGCGGCGGCCACGTTCCGCGCGCTGTCGTCGACGAACAGGCAGCCCTCCGGCGGGACCCCCGCCCGCTCGGCCGCGACCCGGAAGATCGCCGGATCCGGCTTGGCCGCCCCCACCCGGGCGCTGTTGACCACCCCGTCGGCCAGGTCGGCCAGCCCGAGTGCCGCCAGGTCCTCCTCCAGCCAGACCGTCGCATTGGTCACCAGCAGCACGGGCGCCCGACGGCGGGCCCGCCGCAGCAGGTCGACGACCTCCTCGTCCGCACGGACCGGCGAGCCGGTGAACGCGGCCGCCAGCGCCACCGCCCGCTCGGCCGGCACCCGCAGACCCAGGGCGTCGGCGATCTCCGCCGTCCACTGCGCCCGGGTCAGCCCGCCGAGCAACAGCCGCCGCTCGGTCTCCTCGGTGAACGCCACTTCGAACGTCGCCCCTGGCGCCAGCCCGGCCGCCGCCTCCAACCGGGTCACCTCGCGGTGGTCGAAGTGCCGGATCACCCCGTCAAGGTCGCACAGCACGGCCCCGGGTTCCTGAGGGTTCGTCATCCTCTCTGTCTACCAGCCGCCGCCCGGATCTGAGACGGCGGTCGGTGGCGCCGCGGGGCGTGCGGTGGGGTGGTGGCCGCTGCGGAAGTGGCGCGCGTGAGCGCGCTCGTTCGTGGGCCTCGGACCGGCATAGAGGTGGCGGGTGACGCGGGTCGACGGCGCCGTCGGGCTCGCTGATGGTGCGGTGAGGTGCCCGTGAGGCGGCCGCTGTGCCGACCGTCGCGAACAGGCGGCGCCTGACCGACGCGTGCTCGTTCGCCGGCCTCGCGCGGGTGCTGCCTGCCGTGGCGGGTGTGGGGTGCGTCCCGGTGCAGCCCGGTGCGGCGGCCGCGGTTGCTCTCCGCCGTGGCGGCGCGCGCGGGATCCGCTCCTGAGGCACGGCGACGCCCGCCCGCCTGCCGACCCCCGGCGGGTGCGGTATGGTTTCGGACGCCGCAGTAGTACGCGTAGAGACGGGGAGGTGAGAACCCATGACCGCTGTGCCGGAACGGGTGCTCCCCGGCCGCGACCGCGACACCCTCGTGCAGGACCACGCCAGGCCGTAGCGCCGGCCGCCGTCCGGGCGCGTGGGACCGTCAGCCGTCCGGCGACGTATGCGCGGGGAGCCCCGGGTCGGACGATGTCCTCCCACCTGTGCTCCGAGGGGTTCCCTTGTCTGTCCACCCGTCCGCCTCCCTCCGCTCCGCCGTCACCGCCCGGCTGCGCGCCGCCGGTTGCGTCTTCGCCGAGGACGAGGCGCGCATTCTGCTCTCCGCCGCCGCGACGCCCGCCGAACTCGCCGTCATGGTCCGCGACCGCGCCGCCGGCCGGCCGCTCGAACACGTCGCCGGCTGGGCCGAGTTCGCCGGCCTGCGGATCGCCGTTGACCCCGGCGTCTTCGTGCCGCGCCGGCGCAGCGAGTTCCTGGCGCGCTCCGCCGCCGCGCTCGCGCGCGAGGACGCGCTGGTGGTCGACCTGTGCTGCGGCACCGGCGCCCTCGGCGCGGCGCTCGCCGCGACCGTCGGCCACCCCGTCCGGCTGTACGCCGCCGGCCTCGACCCGGCCGCCGTCCGCTGCGCCCGCCGCAACCTCGCCGCGACCGGCGCCGAGGTGTCCGAGGGCGACCTCTTCGACGCCCTGCCGGCCGGCCTGCGCGGCCGGGTGGACGTGCTGCTCGCCAACGTCCCGTACGTGCCGACCGCCGACATCGCCCTGCTGCCGGCCGAGGCCCGGCTGCACGAGGCCCGCCCGGAGCTGGACGCCGGCGCCGACGGCCTCGACGTGCTGCGCCGGGTGGCCGCCGACGCCCCGCACTGGCTGGCCCCGGGCGGCGCCCTGCTGTTCGAGACCAGCGACCAGCAGGCGGACGCGGCCCTCGGGGTGGTCGCCGCCGCGGGCCTCACCGCCGCCCTCGGCTACGACGACGACCTCGACGCCACCGTGGTCACCGCCGTCCGCCCGCGGCACTCCGCCTCGTAGCCGAACGGCCGTAGACGCGCGCACATGCGGCTGAGCGCGACGACCATGTCCGGGCGGTGGGGAGCGGAGTTGACTGATGCCCATGAACGAGAACCCGAAGAGCACTCAGAACCCCACCGCCGCCGCCCGGACCGTCCTGGTCACCGGAGGGACCGGCAAGACCGGCCGGCGGGTGGCCGAGCGCCTCACCGCGCTCGGCCACACCGCCCGGATCGGCTCGCGCACCGCGCCCGTCCCGTTCGACTGGGCCGACGACACCACCTGGGACGCCGCCCTCGACGGCGTCGGCGCCGCCTACCTCGCCTACTACCCCGACCTCGCCTTCCCCGGCGCGGTGGAGACCGTCGAGGCCTTCGCCCGCCGCGCCGCCAAGGCGGGGGTCGGGCGCCTGGTGCTGCTCTCCGGGCGGGGCGAGGAGGCCGCGCAGGCCGCCGAGGAGGCGGTCGCCGGGGCCGGTACCGGCTGGACCGTGGTCCGCTGCGCCTGGTTCTCGCAGAACTTCTCCGAGAGCTTCTTCCTGGAGCCGGTGCTCTCCGGCGAGCTGGCGCTGCCGACCGGCGTGGCCGCCGAGCCGTTCGTCGACGCGGACGACATCGCGGACGTCGCGGTGGCGGCGCTCACCGAGGACGGCCACGACGGCGAGGTCTATGAGCTGACCGGCCCGCGTCTGCTCACCTTCGCGGACGTCGCCGCCGAGCAGTCGGCGGCGACCGGGCGGGAGATCCGCTTCACGCCGGTCACCGTCGAGGAGTACCGCGCGGTGCTGGCGACGATCGGCCTGCCGGGCGAGTTCGCCGATCTGTTCACGATGATCCTGGACGGCCGCAACGCCCGTCTCGCGGACGGCGTGCGGCGGGCGCTCGGCCGGGAGCCGCGGGACTTCGCCGACTACGTCCGCGCCGCCGCCGCGTCCGGCGTCTGGAACGTCTGACCCTTCCCGAAGCCGCTCGCCCCGGTCCGGGGATCCGCGTGACCACCCGCGATCCCCGGACCGCCCGCCCCACCACCTCCTGGAGCCCCCGCATGTCCGCCGCCACCGGCCCCGTCCTCGCCACCGCCGCCACCACGATGGGCCTGATGTCCGGCCTCTTCTTCGCCTTCGACGTCTCGGTCATGCCCGGCCTCGCCGCCGGCGACGACCGCACCTACGTGACCGCGATGCAGAACATCAACACCGCCATCACCAACCCGGTCTTCGGCGCCGTCTTCGTCGGCGCCCTCGCGGTGCCGGCCGTCGGCACCTGGCTGCTGCACCGCTCCGGCGAGCGCGCCGCCACCCTCTGGACGGCCGTGGCGACCGTTCTCTACCTCGCCGCGCTGGTCCTCACCGGCACCGTCAACGTCCCCCTCAACGACCGGCTGGCCGCCGCCGGGGACCCGGGCGCCCTCACCGACCCCGCCGCCGTCCGGGCGGCCTTCGCACCGACCTGGACCGCCGCCAACATCGCCCGCACCGTCCTCTGCACCGCCGCCCTCGCCGCCCTCACCCGCGCCCTGCTGGTCCACCGCCGCACCGCCGCCCGCTGAGCACGCGGCGGACCCGCGAGCAGCCGCCGCCGGGCACGGTCCGGGCTGGATGCGATCACCTCGTGATCATCTCCAGCGCCCGCACCACGGTCCTCGACATCGACGGCACGCTCCGCTACGACGGGAGGACGATCGACCGGCGGATCCTCGCCGCCGTCGAGGCCTGCGAACGCGCCGGACAACGGCTGGTCTTCGCCTCCGCCCGGCCGGTCCGCGACCTCCTGCCGGTCCTGGACGGTGCCTTTCCCGCCGCCACGCTGATCGGCGGCAACGGCAGCCTGGTCTCGGACGACGGCCGGGTCCGGGCGCGGGCCGCCTTCGAACCCGACGACCTCGGCGAGCTGCTGGTGGCGGCCGGGCTGTACCGGGCGGGCCACCTGGCCGACGGCCCGTGCGACTACGCCTGCACCGGGCCGGCCGACCGCCCGATCCTCGGCCGCGTCGACGAGGGCCGCCTCGCCCGCCGGGTCGACCTCGCCGACCTCCCCGCCGTGGTGACGTTCCTCGTGGCCGACGCCACCGACCTGGCGGCCCTCGCCGAGGCCGGCCGGGTGCTGGGGATGACCGTCAACCACCACCTCGGCGAGCCGACCGTCGACTTCGCCCCGGGCGCCACCGACATGTGGGAGGCCCTGACCTCCCTGGGCATCGAGGAGTACAACGCCTTCGGCGACGACATCAACGACCTCGACCTGCCGCGCCACGCGCGGCACGCGGTCCGGGGAGGCGCCCACCCGGGGCTGGACGGTGTCGCGGGGGTCACCGTCGCCGCGGACCCGGGCACCGTCGCCGAGGAGGTCTCCAGGCCGGCCGCAGCGACGCCCGCCGCCTGAGCCCGGGGCCGGCCGGGGAGCGGGGAGCGGGGAGCGGACGGGGGGAGGATGCACGGGGCGTCGGCGCCTGCCACGATGGACGCCGTTCCCTGACGCCTCACCAGGAAGACCCGCCATGGACACCCTGACCGGGCTGCTCGACGGTCCCAAGGCCCGCGGCGCGTTCGTGCTGCGCTCCGTCCTCAGCACGCCGTGGGCGCTGCGGATCGAGGACCGCGCGCCGCTGTCGCTGCTCACCATGCTGGACGGCGAGGCGTGGATCGTGCCCGACGGCGGGCGGCCGGTGCTGGTGCGGCCGGGGGACCTGGCGCTGATGCGCGGACCGGACGCGTACACCGTCGCGGACGACCCGCGCACCGAGGTGGACATCATCGTCGGCCCCGGGCAGATCTGTTCCCGGGACGGCGTCAGCGTCGCCACCTCGATGGCGCTCGGGGTGCGGACCTGGGGCGAGACCCGGCCGGGCGACGAGCGGCCGTCGGTGATGCTGACCGGCACCTACCTCGCCGAGCACGAGATCGGCCGCCGGCTGCTGGCCCATCTGCCGACCCTGCTGGTGCGGCCCGCCGGCGTGAACACCACCGAGGACACCCTGGTCCGGCTGCTCGCCGCCGAGGTCACCCGGGCGGATCAGGGTCAGGAGGTGGTGCTGGACCGGCTGTTGGACCTGCTGGTGGTCGGCGTGCTGCGGGGATGGCTTGCCGCGCCGGACGCCGACGCGCCCGGCTGGCTGCGGGCCCAGGGCGACGATGTGGTCGGCCCGGCGCTGCGGCTGCTGCACGACGATCCGGCCCGGCCGTGGACGGTGGCGGCGCTCGCCGCCGAGGTCGGGGTCTCCCGGGCCGGGCTGGCCCGGCGGTTCACCGCGCTGGTCGGCGAGCCGCCGATGGCCTACCTGGCGAACTGGCGGCTGACGGTGGCGGCCGACCTGCTGCGCGACCCGGACCTGACCATCGCGGCGGTGGCCCGTCGGGTGGGCTACGGCGACGCGTTCGCGCTCAGCACCGCGTTCAAGCGGGTGCGCGGCCTCACCCCGCAGGAGCACCGCAGGTTGGCCGCCTCGGCTGCCCGTGACGCCCCTGACGCCCCGGGCGTCTCGGCCGGTGCGTCGGCGGCCGGGGACGCGGCGGGTGCGGCTGCGCCGCCGTCCGGCCCCGGGCCGACCACGGTGGTGCTGGCGGCGGGATGATCGCGGGCCCGCCGCTCCAACCACCCTTCCGCGCCGCTCAGTTCGGGCCGCTGTAGCAGTGCATCACCAGCGCCCAGCAGAGGAAGCCGAGCGCCGCCGTGGACAGCAGCGCCCGCGCCGCGCTCCACCGCGCCCGCCGCGCGCCGGACAGGGCGGGCGGGTCGGACGGCACCGGGTACCCCGCCAGGCCCGGCTCGCCGGCCTGCGCCAGCGCCTGGCTGAGCGGCAGGTTGACCGCCCTGGTCGCCACCAGCGAGCCGGTGTAGCAGACCAGCGCGCCGACCGCGGCGGGCAGCACCCGGTGCCCCTCGCTCGGCAGGTGCAGCACCACGGCCACCCCGGTGAACACCAGCGTTCCGACGAAGCCCAGCAGGTACCACCCGTTCGGGACGGCCACGTTGAGCCGCTGCATCGCCTGGACGACGGCGAGGCCGTCGGCGTTGCGGAGCCCCGGCGTCAGCGAGGCGTAGGTGTAGAAGAGTCCTGAGGTCAGTCCGGTGGTGATGGTCGCCGCCACCAGTGCGAAGACCCGCATCGCCTCCATGTCGCCTTGCCCCCGTCCTGTCGGCCGGCACCGCTCGGTTCGAAGCGGCCCGCCTGCCGATCATCCGTCATCGAACGGCCTTTTGCCCACCGAATTCACCGATAGGGACGCGATGATGACGGATGGTCATATGCCAAAGGCCGGAACCCGCCGCGGAGGCTCAGGCTCCGGTGCGCCCGGCGAGCGCGGCCAGCAGGGCGTCGACGGTCCAGTGTCCGGCGGCGCCCGGGCGGGTGCTGAGGTAGGCGGCCGTGCGGCGCGGCGACCAGCCGTGCGCGTCGGCCAGCCCGGCGGCGAGGTTGCGCAGATAGCGGGCGCGCGGGGCGTTCAGGGTGGCCTCGGCGAGCGTCCACGGAGCGGTGAAGGTCAGCACGGGGACGCCGTCCAGCATGCCGGGGCACACCAGGGTCTGGTACCGGCCCGGCCCCTGCGGGTCGCGCCCGGTCCGCAGCACGGTGGCCAGGTCGAGGTCGGCGCCCGGGCCGCCGCCCATCTCCTGGGCGGCGATGTCGCTGAACTGCCCGGCGGTCAGCAGGTACGCGCGGGCGGGCGCGGTGCCGCGCCGGCGGGGGTCGTAGAAGGCCATGCCGCCGCCCCAGGTGCGCGACTCCAGGGCGAAGTAGAGCAGTCCGGGCAGGCGCACCGGCACCGACCGCTCCGGCGGCCGGGCGTCGCGGCACCCGGGGTAGTCGAGCTCGCCCTCGGAGGGACGCCCACCGCGCAGATAGCAGGCGAGCCGCCCGGTGTGCATGTTCGAGCCGTACGCGGCGTACCAGATCAGGGGCGGCGTCACGGCCGGCTCCAGGCCGGGCGGCGGGCTGACGAGCGGTCGGATCTCCTCCACGGCCGGTGACGCTACCCGACCGGCCCGCCCGCGCCCCCGCCCC
>NZ_BAAAKJ010000085.1:8577-9929 GCF_039527695.1 Kitasatospora putterlickiae | reverse complement strand
CCGGATCGCCGCCGCCCCGCCGGTGCACCCCGTCGCCCAGGCGCTGCGCGACGCGCTGCTCGGCCAGTCGCTCCCGGCCGGGGACCCGGGCCGGACCGGCCGGCTCACCGTGCCCGGCCGGCTCACCGACCGCTCGGCGCGGCTGTTCTCCGGACAGGTCGTGCCGGTCGTCCAGGTCAGCGCCGTCGGACTGGCCCGCTGGACGGAGACCCCGCTCATCGCGGCCGCCGTGGACGCCGTGCGCACCGCGGGCGCCGTCGGACGGCGGCACGGCCACGACGACCCCGACCGGGTCGCCGGTCACGTCCGCGCCCTGCTCGACAAGATCTACTTCCAGTTCCGCAACGCGGGCCTGAGCGCCGCCGAACGGGCCCTGAACCACGCCGTGACGGAGTCCGTCCTGACCGGCGGCCTGCTGGGCGCGGGCCTGCTCTCCGGCGGCCTGGTGCCCGACGGGCCCGAGGACCGCCCCACGACCGCCCCGCCCGGCCTCTACACGCTGGACGCGGTCACCGTCGCCAGGAGCCCGCACTGCCGGCCGGGCTCGGACTGCCAGGACGTGCTGGTGCGGTTCGCCGACCCGGCCGACGAACGGCGCGCCAAGGTCACCTACGTCCACAGCATCGACGTCAGCGACGACCTGCCGGTCAGCCTGGCGCCGGTCCACCGCTTCCTCGGCTGACCTCCTCCGGCGCCGCGTGGCGGGAGGGGGCGGCCTCATGGGCGACCGGCCAGGGCGGGTGCGGGCCGCCGGCCGGGGGCGCGTGCGCGAACTCGGTCACCAGCGTGTCGGTGAAGACCGGCAGATCGGCCGGCCGCCGGGCCGAGACCAGCACTCCGGGGCCGTCCCGGCAGACGTGCACCGGCTCGTCGACCCAGTAGGCGCCCGCGTTGACCAGGTCGGTGCGGATGCTCGGCCAGGAGGTGAGCGTGCGGCCGCGCACCGCGTCCGCCTCGATGAGCGTCCACGCGCCGTGGCAGATCACCGCGACCGGCCGGCCGGCGGCGGACAGCTCGTGGACGAAGGAGACGGCGGCCCGGTGCAGCCGCAGCAGGTCGGGATTGGCGACGCCGCCCGGCAGGACCAGCGCGTCGTAGTCGCTCGGCCGCACGACACCGACCACGTCGTCGACGGGGAAGGTGTCCGCCCGGTCCAGGTACCGGAACGCCTGGACCCGTCCGGGCCGGGTGGACACCAGCCGGGGCGTGCCGCCCGCCTCGGCGACGGCCTGCCAGGAGGCGGTCAGTTCGGACTGCTCGGCGCCCTCCGGCGCGACCAGGAAGGCCACCGTGCGACCGGTGAGGACGACGAGTCGCACCCGCCTCACCCCGCCCGCCGCCCACCCCGCCCG
>NZ_BAAAKJ010000085.1:0-8556 GCF_039527695.1 Kitasatospora putterlickiae | reverse complement strand
CCGCCGCCCGTCCGGTCCACGGCGGCGGGCGGCGGGGCCGAGCGCACCCGGGCGCGCGGGCAGCCCAGGTGGACGACCAGCTCCAGGTGGTCGATCCGGGAGACCAGTCCGACCGGCACCAGGACCGGGGCGCCCGGCACCCACGGCCGGGTGTCCACCAGCAGGTGGTCTCCGGCGTCCTGGTCGACGCGGCCCAGCGGGCCGTCGGTCGCCTCGACCTCATAGCCGACCAGCGTCAGATCGGCGGCGTGGTGGGAGCCCGGGCGGTACTCCCACAGGTCGGTGGTCATCACATCTCCGGGTGGTCCCAGGGCCGGCGGTCCCGGCCGTCCCGACGCTCCTCCCCGTGGTCGCCGCCGTCCGTGGGCTCCCCCGGCCACCCGCGGCTCCGCGGCTCCCGGAACCCGCCGGGCCCGCCGTCCGGCAGGCCGTCCGCCGTCTCCGCACGGCGGCGCCGGTGGCGGCGCAGCAGGACCGAGATCACGGCCGCCAGCACGACGCTGCCGGCCCAGACCAGGGCCGTGGCGATCGCCATGACCGCGGTGGGCTTGCGCACCGCGACACTGAGGCAGATCGCCGACATCACCAGTGCCGTCATCGGCACACCGGCCGGCACCCG
This sequence comes from Kitasatospora putterlickiae, assembly GCF_039527695.1. Lineage (NCBI taxonomy): Bacteria > Bacillati > Actinomycetota > Actinomycetes > Kitasatosporales > Streptomycetaceae > Kitasatospora > Kitasatospora putterlickiae. The sequence goes on along the minus strand of NZ_BAAAKJ010000085.1, from coordinate 7,937 downwards.
GCGGCCGAGGCCGCGCAACGCGCGCCCCAACCGGCTCGGCCGTCTGGCACCCATCGTGCTCAACCGCCGGTCGAGCCGGGTGTCCCGGCGCAGCTCACCCTCGATCTCGGCCAGGAGCCGCCGCTCCCGTCCGCTCAGCGCGGGTCCGTCCATCTCGGTCACCTCCGGCACTTCCGGTGACGACGTCCTCCCGTCCGGGCGATTGCCCGGCGGGGTGCGGGCTAACCGCTCCGTCCCGCCGAGGCGGTCGCAGCGGTCGGACGGCGGTCGCCGAACGCCCGGGGGCGGGCGAGCAGGCTGTCGTCCAGCACACGCAAGAGGGCCGCGGCGTCGCGGTGCACCTCGACGGCGCCCGCGGCCCGCAGCCCGGGCGCGGTGGCGCCGGCGCCGAGCACGGCGACGCACGCCACTCCGGCCCGGCGCGCGGCCCGGACCTCGGGCACGCTCCCGGCGACGAACACCGCGTGCGCGGGTTCACCGTCCACCAGGTCGAGCGCGGCCCTGACCGGGTCGTGGCCGGGATCGGCCACGGTGAGCGCGGGGGCCCCGCCCGGTCCGGGGGCGGTCAGCACCACGGTCCAGCCACGGGCGGCGCACTCACGCGGCAACTCGGCGGCGCCGCGTGACGTCGCACGCCAACCGGCCCCGAAGAGTGCCGCCGAGACGACCGTCATGGCCCACCGTTCCCATTCCGCACCACCCACCGGCGCGCCCTTCCAGCCTAGGCCCGCCCCCCTCACCCCGCCCCCGCGACCGCCGGCGGCCAGGCGGGCGAGAGCCACCGGCTTGGGACGAACACGATTCCGAGCCCCCTGGCCGCGACACGCCGCGCTTCTTGATCACGGTCGTGTCAGCAGTCCGGGCACTCGGGTCGGTCGGGCGGCTGCGGGAAGTCCTCCCGCCCGTCCAGCCAGCCGGTGAGCCGCTCGGACAAGGTGAACGGCTCGGGGAAGAGGGCGTGGCGCGGACACGAGCCGTGCGGGTCCCAGCCCCACATCCGTCCCTCGGGAGTGCCGAAGTCAACGAGCGACCAGATCGCGCAGCCCCACGTCAGCAGGGGCACCACCGGTGTCGGATAGTCCGTGCCATAACCCTCGCGCCACGCGAGGTACGCCTCCAGCACGGGCGGTTCGTCCTGGTACTCGGTGAGGGACAGTGCGCCGTCCCAGCGGCCGAACCCCCCATCGGCGACTTCGAGGTGGATCCGCCTGAGCAACGGCGGCATCCGGTGCCCCACCGCGGCCTCAAGCTCGGCCACGGCTTCCAGCGGTGCCGGCAGCGGCAGTCCTCCGGACCGGGCCTGCTCACGGATCCTGTCGATGATCTCGTCGTCGGTCATGCGGTTTTGGTATCAACCGCCTCCGACATCACCCGTGCTCGCCGCGGTGGCGGCTTTCACCGAAGCGGACGCAGCGACCGGTGGGCCGTATCAGGTGGTGGGATCGGTGGGCCAGGGGTCGGTGGACAGGCGGGCGTGGAGGTGTTCGTCGTGGTGGAGGCCGTCGCCGAAGCGGAAGGAGGCGCGGAGGGTGCCTTCGAGGGGGAAGTCGCAGCGGGCGGCCACCCGGCAGGAGGCCGGGTTGTCGACGGCGTGGGCGAGTTCGATGCGACGGGCGCCGGCGGTGGTGAAGCCCCACTGGGTGATCGCGCGGGTGGCGCGGCTGGCGACGCCCCGGCCGCGGGCGGACGGGAGCAGCCAGTAGCCGACCATGGCGAGACCGTCGGCGCGGTCGGTCCACCGCAGGGCGATGGTGCCGAGGAGGTCGGCGGTGGTGGCGTCCAGGATCGCGAAGTAGGCGAGGGTGCCGTTCCTCCATCCGGTGGACCAGCGGTCGACGCACGCCTCGGCCTGGACCAGGTCGGCGGCGCGCAGCGGGTTCCAGAGCGCGATCTCCGGGTCGGCGGCCGCCGCGGTCAGGCGTTCCAGCGCACCGCCCCGGACGTCGAGTTCCGGCCCCCACGGGCGCAGGACGACATCGCCCAGGTCGAGCGTGGCCGGGACGAAGGCGGGGACGGGGGCTGGTGCGGTGGATGTGGTGCTCATCCGCTCTTCCTATCCCCCGCCCCCGCCGTTGAGCAACGGGTTTACGGCCCCGGTGCCGCGGCCCGGACCGGTTACCCGGACGCCCCGCCGCCGGCCGCCGCCCCCGAGCTGCCCGCGTCCTTGGCGAACGGCACGTTGCCGGTGTTGGCGACGTGCCGGGCCGCGACCCAGGCGTTCCGGTCGCGCAGCAGGTACCAGATGTCGTTGCCGTCGATGTTCTGGGCCCTCACCTTGGACCGCAGACCGATCTTGGCGCCGAAGGGGAAGGTGCCGACGATGGAGGAGTCGGTGCTGGGGAACTCCCGGATGTTGACTCCGATCTCACTGACGACGGTCCCGAAGGGCTCGCTGGGTGTACCCATCTCTTCCTCGCTCTTCTCTCATCGAGCGAGCGGGACCGTAGCGGTCCGCCCGTGTGCCACGAGACTAGGGAGCGACCGGCCGAATTCGGCCGCTTTGGCGCCGTCTCGGCAATCCGTTCGCCCGGGGGGCGCGCGCACCGGACGGTCGCGCCCCCAGCCTGGGACCGGGGACAGGCACCGCAACCAGCGGCGGGACCGTCCTGGGGCCACCGCCCGACGCATCAGTTCCATTGACAGCTCGTCGGACCGGACCGATCCTCGCCGGTACGGCCCGGCCACCGGCCACGGGCGCCCGACGACCGGGGGTGGTCAGCGATGACGGACCAGTGCGCCGCACGACGGATGCCGACGACGGTCCGGCGGGCGGTCGTGTGCGTGTGGATCCACGCCGCGCTCAGCGGCTGTTCGGGGCTGCTGCTGCTCGGGGCCCTCGGCCGCGACCAGGGCGACGAGATGGCGCTGGTGCGCTTCGTGGCGATGACCTCCGTCCTGCTCGGCCTGCTGCTCGGCACCTGCGCCGGCCTCGCCTCCCGCCGGGCCGCCTGGACCAGGACGACGGTGGCCGTGATCGAGGCGCTGTCCGTCGCCGTCGCCGTGCTCCTGGTGGCGACCGGCTCCATCGCCGCCCTCACCGGCATCGCCCTCGGCGGCTTCGTCCTGCGGGCCTTCCTGTCCGCCGACGGCCGCGCCTGGTTCAGCGACTAGGGCGGAGGTGGATCCCCTCCGCGTCCGCGCGCGAAGGCCCGGCCGGCGAGCCGGTGGCGCTCGATCGTCCGGCGCGGGAAGTCGGACCGGCCGACTTCCCGCTCCGGCGGGCGGCGGGCCTCAGCCCCGGCCGCTGGGGGCCAGGCGGCCGATGACGTGCAGCAGGCGGTCCAGCGCGTCACGGGAGTTGGGCTCCGTCAGGTTGACCATCAGCCGGAAGGTCGCCCGCAGCAGGGCCGGGCTGCCCAGCCCGGCCGCCCCGGCGGCGCCCACCAGCCGTGGGTGGCTCAGCGCGGCGGCGGTGAGGCGGCCGAGCGCGAAGTAGCCGTCGTACGCGGCGCGCAGCGCCTGCGGGTAGGCGCGCAGGGCGAGGTCGCGGCCGCGGTCGGTGCGCCGGGCGAGGGCCTGGACGATCGCCTCGGCGGCGTAGCGCCCGGATTCCATGGCGTAGGCGATGCCCTCGCCGGTGGCCGGGCTGACCGTGCCGCCGGCGTCGCCGACCAGCAACAGGCCGTCGGCGTAGTGGGGTTGGCGGTTCAGGCCCATCGGGAGGGCGGATCCGCGGATGGGCTCGGTGACGGCCTCGGGGTGGTAGCCGTAGTCGGCGGGCAGGTCGTCGCACCAGCGGCGGAGCAGTTGGCGCCAGTCCACCTCGCGGGGCACCGCGCCGGTGTCGACGACGCCGAGGCCGACGTTGGCGGTGCCGTCTCCCATGCCGAACACCCAGGCGTAGCCGGGCAGGAGGCGGCGGGCGGGGTCGGTGGGGTCGCGCAGGTCGAGCCAGGCCTCCAGGTAGCGGTCCTCGTGGCGCGGGGTGGTGAAGTAGGTGCGGTAGGCGACGCCCATCGCCCGGTCGGTGCGCCGGTAGCGCCGCATCGCCAGGGAGAGCCGGGTGGAGTTGCCGTCGGCGGCGACCACCAGGGGCGCGCGGTAGGTGACGGGGCGGCGGTCCTCACCGAGCCTGGCGGTGACCCCGGTGATCCGGCCGGTCCGCTCGTCGACCACCGGGCCCGCGACGTTGGCCCGCTCCACCAGGCGGGCGCCGGCCGAGGCGGCGCGGCGGGCGAGCAGTTCGTCGAAGTCGGCGCGGCGCCGGACCAGCCCGAAGCCGGGGAAGGCGGACAGTTCCGGCCAGTCGAGTTCCACCCGGCGCCCGCCCGCGACGAGCCGCAGGCCGCGGTTGTGCAGCCAGCCGGCGGACTCCGAGACGTCGATGCCGAGGTCGATCAACTGCCGTACGGCGCGCGGGGTCAGGCCGTCGCCGCAGACCTTCTCGCGGGGGAAGGCGGACTTCTCCAGCAGCAGGACGTCCAGGCCGGTGCGGGCCAGGTGGTAGGCGGCGGTGGAGCCGGCCGGGCCCGCGCCCACCACGACGACATCGGCCGTCTCCGCGTCGTTCCCGGACGCGTCCTCGGTTGCGGCGGACGGCTCCACGCCACCGGCCGGGTCGGCGGGGGCCGGCTGGGCTGAACGGGTGGACGGCTGCTGTGCTGGGCCGGGCATGCGGCGCTCCCACGGGTGTCGGTCCTGCGGCGGACTCGGCGAATTCGGCGGACACAGACGATATGGACCGCGAACGCCCCGTCGAACCCGACACGCGGGCACCGGGCGCCACACCCCGCCTCACCGGCCCGATCCGGCACACGGTTCGCTCACATCCATGTGACCGAATCGTTGCGGTGGATTTGTCGGACAATCGGCTCCGCTTCCTCGCAATTCGGCCAAACCCTCCTTGCAGGGCGGGATCCGCTGCGGGATTTTGATGCGTCTCGTCCGCCGACCGCCATCGGCCGAGGGCTCCCACTCCCCCCGCGCGGTCCCACGCGGACCGCCGATCCCCGTTGGACACAGCCATGCGCATTCGCTCCACAGCGGCGAGATCCCTCGTCGCCGTCCCCGCCGTCGCCGCCCTGCTGCTCTCGGCCCACGCCGCCGAGGCCACCCCCGCGGGTCAGGCCGCGAAGGGCAACAACGGCACCGTCAAGATCCACGACTCCTCGACCGGGGAGGAGACCACGAACAACGAGCCCAAGGTCTGCACCTTCTACCTGGACTCGTTCGGCTTCGACGCCGGCCAGGACATCGTCTGGACGATCGCCCGGATGCACTCCGGCAACAAGGAGACCGCCGTCCTGTACGGCGACATCCCGGTGGACGGCAAGGGCCACGTCCGGACCGTGGACATCAACCTCCCCGACGGCCAGTACAAGCTGTACTGGGAGGCGATCGAGCTGGACCACGGCAAGCTGCCCAGCACGCCGCCGAAGCTCAACCACCCGAAGCAGAAGGTGTTCAAGGTGGACTGCGGTGGCCGCACCCCCACCCCCACCCCCACCCCGACGCCGACCCGCACGGCCACCACCACCCCGAGCGCCACCCCCACCGCGACGCCGACGCAGACGCCGACCAAGCCGGCTCCGACCACGCCGTCGACCTCGCCGACCGTCACGCCCAGCGCCACGCCGACCGTCACCCCGTCGACGACGCCGAGCACGGTGCCCACCGTCGTCCCGAGCGAGACGCCCCCGGCCACCCCGAGCGCGACGCCCAGCGCGACGCCGACCACGACCCCGAGCGCCACCCCGACCGTGACGCCGGTCCCGACCACGCCGTCGGTGAGCCCGTCGGTCACCCCGAGCACGACCCCGAGCACCACCCCGTCGGTCACCCCGAGCACCGAGCCCAGCACCACGCCGAGCACGGTCCCGCCGGCGAGCCCGACCGTCACGCCGAGCGCGAGCCCGTCCACCACCCCGTCGGCGACCCCGAGCGCCACCGGTTCGCCGAGCCCGTCGGCGAGCGCCTCCCCGAGCGGGCAGGCTCCGGCGCCGACCACGAGCGGCCAGGCCGCCAAGCCGACCGCGACCGTCCCGGTGCACACCGCGCCGCCCGGGACCGAGATCAACCCGGACCACCCGCTGATCATGCCGACCCAGGTCAGCGTGCCCACCCCGATCCCCGGTGCCGCCCTGGTCGGCAAGGACCTCGCGTCCACCGGTAGCGACGGCACCGGCACCCTGCTGGTGGCGGGCGCGGGCACCGTCCTGCTGCTCGGCGGCGCGGGCACCGTCGTCTACACCCGCCGCCGTCGCGGCGCCGGCGCCTGACGACCGCACCCCGGACACGCGAANNNNGCGCGGTTCAGGGCGTGATCGCCAGCTCCACGTAGGCGGCCAGGATGGCCAGGTGCACCGCGCCCTGCAGCGGGGTCGCCCGGCGCGGGATGACCGTCAGCGTGCCGACCACGAGGGTCAGCGTGAGCAGCACCAGGTGGGAGGAGTCCAGGCCGAGCACCAGCGGCCCCGAGAGCCAGAACGAGGCGACGGCGACGGCCGGGATGGTCAGGCCGATGCTCGCCAGCGCCGAGCCGAGCGCCAGGTTGAGGCTGGTCTGCACCCGGTTGCGCTTGGCCGCGCGCAGGGCGGCGATGGTCTCCGGCAGCAGGACGAGCAGCGCGATCACCACGCCGACCACCGAGTTCGGCAGCCCCGCCGACTGGACCGCCGACTCGATGGTCGGCGACACGCCCTTGGCCAGGCCGACCACCGACACCAGCGCCACGCCCAGCAGGGCCAGGCTGACGAGGGTGGCCCGGCGGGTCGGCGGCGCGGCGTGCTCCTCCTCCTCGACCACCTTGCCCTCCGCGGTGACCGGCAGGAAGTACTCCCGGTGGCGGAAGGCCAGGGTGGACACGAACAGCCCGTAGAGCACCAGCGAGGCGGTGGCCGCGAAGGCCAGCTGGGCGGGCGAGAACTGCGGGCCGGGCGAGGAGGTGGTGAAGGTCGGCAGGACCAGGCTCAGGGTGGCGAGGGTGCCGATGCAGGCCAGCGCCGCGCCCGTGCCCTCCGCGTTGAAGACCGCCACCCGGTGCTTGCGGGCCGCCACCACGATGGACAGCCCGAGGATGCCGTTGCAGGTGATCATCACGGCCGCGAACACGGTGTCCCGGGCGAGCGTCGCCGACTTGTCACCGCCGTCCGCCATCAGGGTCACGATCAGCGCGACCTCGATCACCGTCACCGAGACCGCGAGCACCAGGGATCCGAACGGCTCCCCCACCTTGTGGGCGATCACCTCCGCGTGGTGCACGGCGGCGAGCACCGCGCCCGCCAGGAACAGCGACACCACGCCCACCACCCAGCCGGGGAGTTCGCGGTGCCAGGTCAGGGCGAGGACGGCGAAGGCCAGCAGGGGCACGACGACGGTCCACTGCGCGACGAGGGGACGGAGCTTGGTGAACATGCCGCCGAGCATCCCATCCGGAAGCACGGGTTCCGTGGCGACGCCACCGGGGAGGCGGTGGATGTGGCCGACCTCATGACCCGGCCACCGTACTCCCGCCGTAGTCCGCGAGGTAGGCGAGGACCCTGGTGACGTGCGGTTTCACCCGATCGGGGACGCCGCCGGCGTCGGCGACGGTCTTGTCGCTCGTCCGGTAGCCCGCCGACACCAGGGCGGGCAGCTCGGCGTCGGAGTAGCCGCGCTGCTTGAAGCGCTGGGTGAGCCAGCAGACGTAGCCGCCCATCGCGGCGATCGCGTCGTCCGGGTCCATGTAGTCCTTGACGCCGTCGTGGTCGGCGTCCTGCGCCCAGGCGTTGAAGACGGAGGGCGTCCACATCGCCACGCCGTACTCCCCGGTCTCGGGGCGGGCCGCGGCCGTGCCGAAGCCCGACTCCGCCTTGATCATCGCGGCCAGCAGCGCCGGGGTGACCTCGGCCTCGGGGCAGCGGCGGGACGCGTCGGCGATCGGCCCGCGCAGCGCGACCGGGACGTCGGCGCCGGGCGGCAGGTCACCGGGGCGCACCGGGCCGGCCGGGCGCGACCGG
>NZ_BAAAKJ010000084.1:0-20907 GCF_039527695.1 Kitasatospora putterlickiae | reverse complement strand
ACTGTAGCCGATCCCCGCTCCGAAAAGCGAATCCGGCCGCAATCCCCGAAAATGCACACGCCGAATAAACCCCAGGCGGGGTGGCATTGGTATTTCCAGAGATTGGCCGCTCCGGGACCGTCCGCGCCGATGCGTGTCCGGTGCTCCCTGTCGAGCGACTAGGGAACACTACGCCGGTTCCCGGCCGAAGGCAAACGCCGGGCAAACTCCCGGACACGCCGCAGGCCGGCCCGCGGGTTCGCGGGCCGGCCTGGGGTCGTGCGGGAGTCAGCTGTTGGTCGGGAAGCCGAGGTTGATGCCGCCGTGCGACGGGTCCAGCCAGCGCTGGGTGACCGCCTTGCCGCGGGTGAAGAACTGCACGCCGTCCTGGCCGTAGGCGTGGGTGTCGCCGAACAGCGAGGCCTTCCAGCCGCCGAAGGAGTAGTAGGCGACCGGGACCGGGATCGGCACGTTGATGCCGACCATGCCGACCTCGACCTCGTACTGGAAGCGCCGGGCCGCGCCGCCGTCGTTGGTGAAGATGGCGGTGCCGTTGCCGTACGGGTTGGCGTTGATGAGGGCGAGGCCCTCCTCGTAGGAGGCGACCCGCACCACGGAGAGCACCGGGCCGAAGATCTCGTCGGTGTAGACGGACATGCCGGGCTTCACGTGGTCGAACAGCGTGGGGCCGAGCCAGAAGCCGTCCGCGGTGGGCGTGCCGTCGCGGTCCTCGGCGGTGACCGGGTGCTTGCGGCCGTCGACGGCCAGCTCGGCGCCGTCGGCGAGGCCGGACTCCACGTAGGAGGTGACCTTGTCGCGGTGCTGGCCGGTGACCAGCGGGCCCATCTCGGACTCGCCGTTGCAGCCGGGGCCGACGGTCAGGGTGGCCATCCGCTGCTTGATCTTCTCGACCAGCTCGTCGCCGATCGGGTCGACGGCGACCAGGACCGAGACGGCCATGCAGCGCTCGCCGGCCGCGCCGAAGCCGGCGTTGACGGCGGCGTCGGCGCTCAGGTCGAGGTCGGCGTCGGGCAGGACCAGCATGTGGTTCTTGGCGCCGCCGAGGGCCTGGACACGCTTGCCGTAGCGCGTGCCGGTCTCGTACACGTAGCGGGCGATCGGGGTGGAGCCGACGAAGCTGACCGACTTGATGTCGGGGTGCTCCAGCAGGCGGTCCACCGCGACCTTGTCGCCGTGCACGACGTTGAAGACGCCGTCGGGCAGACCGGCCTCCTTCCACAGCTCGGCGAGGAAGTTGGCGGCGGACGGGTCCTTCTCCGACGGCTTGACGACGACGGTGTTGCCGGCCGCGACGGCGATCGGGAAGAACCACATCGGCACCATGGCCGGGAAGTTGAACGGCGAGATGATCGCGACCGGGCCGAGCGGCTGGCGGATCGAGTAGACGTCGACGCCGGTGGAGGCCTGCTCGGTGTAGCCGCCCTTGAGCAGCTGCGGGATGCCGCAGGCGTACTCGACGACCTCCAGGCCGCGGGCGATCTCGCCGAGCGCGTCCGAGTGCACCTTGCCGTGCTCGGCGACGATGATCGACGCCAGCTCATCCTTGCGGGCGTTGAGCAGCTCGCGGAAGGCGAAGAGCACCGTGGCGCGCTTGGCGACCGAGGTGGCGCGCCACTCGGTGAAGGCCGAGGCGGCGGCGGCGACCGCCTGGTCGACCTCGACGACCTCCGCGAAGTCGACCTGGCCCGTGACCTGGCCGGTGGCCGGGTCGAAGATGTCACCGCGGCGGGGCGCGGCACCGGCGGTGGCGACCGGCCGGCCGCCGATCCAGTGGGTGATGTGCTTGCTCAAGGTCCGTCTGCCTCCGAAGTCCGGGCGGCCTGACGCCACCGGTCCCTGGTGTGGCGCCACCCGTTCGGGACGGGCGGCGGGGTCACGGGGCTACCGCGCTCACCGTCCAGTCTGCTGGCCGGTCCCGGCGGTCTCAACGAACAGGCTGACGGTGATCGTGGATTCAGCCTTACAGGTCGTCGGCCGCGTCCTCCTGGTCCTCCAGATAGGGGTCGTGCAGGCCGTCCGCCGCCTCCTGGGTCTCCAGCAGGTCCAGCCGGAGGTCCTGGGCCCAGGCCAGCGCCCACCGCTTCAGGCCCTCGATCTCCTCGGCGGGCAGGCCGCGGGTCCGGAACCGGCCGTCGGCGGCCTCGGCCAGTGTCTCCAGCCGCTCGGCGAGCGCGGTGGGCTGGAACTCGGTGTCCAGCCCGGCGGCCAGGGCGAGCAGTTCGCCCTCGCGGTAGCAGGCGGTGAGCGCGTGCGCGTCGATCAGGTCGCGGGGCAGGGCACGGTCGACGAGCAGCGCGGTGGTGAGCGCGGCGGCGTCCTCCAGGGCGACGACGGCCACCGCGAGCGGGGTGCCGTCCGGCCCGTCGAGGTCGATCCGGGCCGGACGGTGGCCCAGTGGCTCCTTGCGCAGTTCGACGGTGTGCGCCCGTCCGCCCAGGACGAGCCGGACCGACAGCTGCTCCAGCCGGGGTGTGCCGGGGCGCTCCGCGACGCCGCCGCCCGCCGCGCGGTAGGCGGTGGCCAGGTCGGCTGCGGCTCTCGGCAGGTCGGTGGCACCGGCGGCCACCAGCGTGAGTCCGTCCTGGTCGCAGGCCGGCACGCCGTGGGCGCGCAGCGCGTGCCCACCGGCGAGGGCGAGCCCGTGCCGCTCGCACACGGGCCGGGCCAGTTCGACGAGGCGCAGCTGGGCCGGGCCCGGGTGGAGGGACGGGCCGACGGCGTCGGGGGCGGTGGTCACCCCTCCAGTCTGGCCCGCCGCCGGCGACGGCGCGCCCGGCGGACCGGCACGGGCGGGACCGGCGGGACGGGCGGCGCCGTCACCAGTCGCCGAGTTCGGCGGCCGCCTCGTGCAGGGCGAGTTCCAGGCGGACCGGGTCGTTGAGCCGGCCCGTGCCGTCGGGCGGGACGAGCCAGCGCACGCCCCGGCTGCGGCGGTCGGGATGGGGGACGACGATCCAGGTGCCCTCCCCCGCGCAGCGCACGCCGGTGCCGATCCAGCGGGCGGCGGTGCCGGCGGGCACCAGGAAGCCGATGTACTCGTCGCCGAAGTCGGCGAGCACCGGCCCGCGGGCTCCGGTGCCGAGGAGGTCGACGGCCGGGCGGCCGAGCCGGCCGGGGACGGAGAGGACGTCCCAGTGCCGCCCGGCGGGGAGCAGCACCAGACCGGGGCCGGTGCGTTCCCACTGCTCCCGGAGGGCCGCCGGGTCGGGTGCGGTTCGGGCCAGCCAGTCCAGTCCGGTGATCTCCATGTGGTGTCCCCGCTCTGCGTGTCGGTGCGTTCGGTGGCGGCGGGACACGCTGAGACCCGCCGTCACCAACGAGAGGCGGACGGCGGGTCTCTCTTACACGGTTCGCGCGGTCACCACTCCCGGGACCTCGGCGGCCGGGGTTCAGCTGTCGAAGCCGAGCCCCATCCGGTCGAGGGTGCGCAGCCAGAGGTTGCGCCGTCCGCCGGTGCGGTCGGCGTGCTCCAGCGAGCGGGTGGTGATCTCGATGCCGGCCCAGCGGACCGGCTCGGGCGGGAACGGCAGCGGCTTGCGGCGGACCATCTCCAGTTCGGTGCGCTCGGTGCGCTCCCCCGCGAGCAGGTCGAGCATGACCTCGGCACCGAACCGGGTGGCGCCGACGCCGAGGCCGGTGAAGCCGGCGGCGTAGGCGACCTTGCCCTGGTGGGCGGTGTCGAAGAAGGCGGAGAACCTGGTGCAGGTGTCGATCGCGCCGCCCCAGGCGTTGGTGAAGCGGAGGCCTTCCAGCTGGGGGAAGCACTGGAAGAAGTTCCGCGCCAGGGTGCTGAAGGTCTCCGGCCGCTGGTCGTACTCGTGCCGGACCTGCCCGCCGAAGCGGTAGACGGCGTCGTAGCCGCCCCAGAGGATCCGGTTGTCGGCGGAGAGCCGGAAGTAGTGGAACTTGTTGGCGCTGTCGCTGAGTCCCTGGCGGCCGTGCCAGCCGATGGACGCGAGCTGCTCGGCGCTGAGCGGCTCGGTCATCAGCGCGTAGTCGTACACCGGGACGATGTACGGGCGGACCCGCTTGAGCAGGGACGGGAAGGCGTTGGTGCCGAGCGCGACCTTGCCGGCGAGGACCCGTCCGTAGGGGGTGCGCACGGCCATGCCCGCGCCGTGCTCGCGCAGGGCGCTCGCCGGGGTGTGCTCGTAGATCCGCACGCCCTGGCGCAGGCAGGCCTCCTTGAGGCCCCAGGCCAGCTTGGCGGGGTGGACCATGGCCACGCCGTCCTTGTCCCAGACTCCGCCGAGGAAGGTCGGGGAGTCGACCTGGGCGCGCAGCTCGTCGCGGTCGAGGACGGTGATGTCGAGGCCGTAGCGGCTGACGGCCTCGGCCATCTCCTGCAGTTCGTCGAGCTGGTGCGGCTGGGTGGCGATGTCGATCTCGCCGGTGCGCTCCCACTCGGCGTCGATGCCGTGGCGCTCCAGGGCGGCCTCGATGCCGTCCAGGTTGGCGACGCCGAGACGCTCCAGCCGGCCGAGTTCGGAGGGCCAGCGCTGCAGGCCGTTGCCGAAGCCGTGGGTGAGGCTGGCCGCGCAGAATCCGCCGTTGCGCCCGGACGCGGCCCAGCCCACTTCCTGGCCCTCGACCAGGACGACGTCCAGGGCGGGGTCGCGCTCCTTGGCGATGAGGGCGGTCCAGAGGCCGGAGTAGCCGCCGCCGACGACCAGCAGGTCGCAGCGGGTGTCGCCGACCAGGGTGGGCAGCGCCGCCGGCCGGCCCGGGTCCTCAAGCCAGAAGGGGGTGGGCCTGGCGTCACTGAGTGCGCGGGCGGAGTCCATGCATTATCAGCCACTTTCTACACATTGGTGGTGGTGTTCGGCCGCCTTCCGACAGTACGCCGGGTGGGCGGCCGGGTCGGTCAGGCGGTGGCCTTGCGGCGGTTCCCGAGCCACTGGCCGGCCACGGTGAGCGTGACGGCGGCGATGAACATCGCGGTGCCGATGACGTTCACCTGGACCGGGATGCCGCGCTGCGAGGCGCCCCAGACGAACATCGGGAAGGTGACCGTGGTCGGGCCCGAGTTGAACTGGGTGATGATGAAGTCGTCGAAGGAGAGCGCGAAGCTGAGCAGCGCGCCGGCCGCGATGCCGGGGGCGGCGAGCGGCAGGGTGATCCGCAGGAAGGTCTGGGTGGGGGTGGCGTAGAGGTCCTGGGCGGCCTGTTCGAGCCTCGGGTCCATGCTCATCACGCGGGCCTTGACCGCCGTCACCACGAAGCTGAGGCAGAACATGATGTGCGCGATGAGGATGGTGGTGAAGCCGAAGGGGATGCGCATGTTGAGGAAGAGGGTGCCCAGCGAGGCGGCCATCACGACCTCGGGCATCGCCATCGGCAGGAAGATCATCGCACTGGTGGCGGCCTTGCCCCGGAAGCGGTAACGGGCCAGCGCGAAGGCGACCAGGGTGCCGAGCACGGTGGCGCCGATGGTGGCGGCCACCGCGATCCGCAGGCTGAGCGAGAGCGACTGGCACATGTCGGCCACGCCGCAGGGGTCGGTCCAGGCGTCGGTGGAGAACTCGTTCCACTCGTAGTTGAACTTGCCGACCGGCTTGTTGAACGAGAAGGCCAGCACGACGAGGTTGGGGAGCACCAGGTAGGCGAGGGCCAGCAGGCCGGCCAGCACCACCAGGTTGCGGCGGATCCAGGCGGTCACTCGGGACATCAGACCAGTTCCTCCGTCCCGGCCTTGCGCATGTAGACCGTCACGATGCCCAGGATCAGGGCCATCAGGATGAAGCTCAGCGCGGCCGCGGTGGGGTAGTCGAGCACGTTCAGGAACTGCTTCTGGATGCCGTTGCCGACCATCTGCTCGCTCGGCGAGCCCAGCAGCTGGGCGTTGATGTAGTCGCCGGAGGCGGGGATGAAGGTGAGCAGGGTGCCGGCGACCACGCCGGGCAGCGAGATCGGGAAGGTCACCTTGCGGAAGGTGGTGAACGGGCGGGCGTAGAGGTCGCCGGCGGCCTCGTGCAGGCGCGGGTCGATCCGCTCCAGCGAGGTGTACAGCGGCAGGATCATGAATGGCAGGAAGTTGTAGGTGAGGCCGCAGACCACGGCGAGCGGGGTGGCGAGCACCCGGTCCCCCTCGGTGAGGCCGAGGGCGGCGGTGACGTCGAGGACGTGCAGGGCGTCGAGCGCGCCGACCACCGGGCCGCCGTCCGAGAGGATGGTCTTCCAGGCGAGGGTGCGGATCAGGAAGCTGGTGAAGAACGGCGCGATGACCAGGATCAGCAGCACGTTGCGCCAGCGCCGGCCCACCTTGAAGGCGATGGTGTAGGCGAGCGGGTAGCCGATGGCGAGGCAGAGCACGGTGGCGGTGGCGGCGTAGCCGAACGAGCGGAGGAAGTGCCACTTGTACTCGACCAGGGCGTCCCAGTAGGTGGCGAGGTGCCAGGTGACCCGGAAGCCCTCCTCCAGCGAGCCGGTCTGCAGCGAGGTGGAGGCCTGGTAGACCATCGGGACCGCGAAGAAGACGGCCAGCCAGGCGATGCCGGGCAGCAGCAGCCAGTACGGGGTGAGCCGGCGCCGGGACCTGGGGGCGGCCTCGGGGAGGGGGACGACCTGCGGTGGCGCGGCCGGGGTGGTGGCGGTCATGCGGCGGCCTCCCCGGTGCCCGCGTCGATCGCCTGGGCGGCGTCCAGGGCGAAGGAGTGGGCCGGGTTCCAGTGCAGGACGACGGGGGCGCCGGGGACGATCCGGGCGTCGCGCTCCATGTTCTGCTCGAAGACGGTGACCTCCTGGCCGCCGTCGGTGCGGACCAGGTACTGGGTGGAGACGCCGATGAAGCTGGAGTCGACGACGGTGCCGGCGAGCCGGTTGCGGCCGTCGGCGACCTCGGCGGAGCCGTGCTCGATGGTGATCTTCTCGGGCCGCACGCCCAGGTGGACCCGGGTGGCGCCGGTGGCGCAGCGGGCCCTGGGGACGGTGAGCCGGGTACCGGCGGCGGTGAGCAGCAGGTGCTCGCCGGCGCCGCCGGTGACCTCGGCGGCCAGCAGGTTGGACTGGCCGAGGAAGTTGGCCACGAAGGTGGTGGCGGGGTTCTCGTAGAGCTCGGCGGGGGCGCCGAGCTGTTCGACCCGGCCGCCGTTCATCACCGCGATGGTGTCGGCCATGGTCATGGCCTCCTCCTGGTCGTGGGTGACGTGCACGAAGGTGATGCCGACCTCGGTCTGGATCCGCTTGAGCTCCAGCTGCATCTGACGGCGGAGCTTGAGGTCGAGGGCGCCGAGCGGCTCGTCGAGGAGCAGCACCCGGGGGTGGTTGATGAGCGCCCGGGCGACGGCGACGCGCTGCTGCTGGCCGCCGGAGAGCTGGTGCGGCTTGCGGCGGGCGTACGGGCCGAGTTCGACCAGGTCGAGCATCTCGTCGACCTGCTTCTTGACGTCCTTGCGGCCGCGGCGGCGCAGGCCGAAGGCGACGTTCTCGAAGATGTCGAGGTGCGGGAAGAGGGCGTAGCTCTGGAAGACGGTGTTCACCGGCCGCTTGTACGGGGGGAGCCGGGTGACGTCCTGGTCGCCGATCAGGACGGTGCCGGTGGTGGGCTCCTCCAGGCCGGCGATCATCCGCAGGGTGGTGGTCTTGCCGCAGCCGGAGGCGCCGAGCAGGGCGAAGAAGGAACCCCGGGGAACGGTCAGGTCCAGCGGGTGGACGGCGGTGAAGGAGCCGTAGGTCTTGCCGATGCCGGTGAGGCGGACGTCGCCGCCGGCGGCCGCGGAGCTCTGCTGCTCTGTCATGGGTGGTGTCTCTCTGGTTTTCTCTGCCGTCAAGGGGGGTCAGGCGCCTATGAGCTTGGAGAACTTCTCCTCGAAGTCGCTCTCCTCGGCCTCGGTGAGGGTCCGGAAGACGTGCGCCTTGGCCGCCATCTCGGGGGTGGGGACGACCAGCGGGTTGGCCGCGCTGTCGGGGTCGACGGCGGCCAGTTCCTCCGGCATGCCGGTGACGGCGGAGACGAAGCCGATGCCCGCGGTCAGCTGCGCCGCGATCTTCGGCTGGTAGTAGAAGTCGATCAGCTTTTCGGCGTTCGTCTTGTGCTGGGCCTTCGCCGGGATCAGCAGGTTGTCGGTGCTGCTCACGAAGCCCTTCTCGGGAATGACGAACTCGATGTCGGGGTTGTCGGCGCGCAGCTGGATGAGGTCGCCGCCCCAGGCGACGCAGGCGGCGATGTCGCCGGAGGAGAGCTCCTGGCCGTAGTCGTTGCCGGTGAAGCGGCGGATCTGCTTGTTGTCGACGGCCTTCTGCAGCCGGGCGACGGCGGCCCCGTAGTCGTCGGCGGTGAACTTCGCCGGGTCCTTGCCCATGTCCAGCAGGGTGATGCCGACGCTGTCGCGCATCTCGGAGAGGAAGGTCACCCGTCCCTTGAGGTCGGGGTCCTCCAGCAGCTGGGCGACGCTGGTGACCTCCTTCCCCTTGGTGGCCTTCCGGTTGTAGGCGACGACCACCTGGATGCCGGCCCACGGGTAGCTGTAGAGCCGGCCCGGGTCCCAGTCCGGGGCGCGGAAGCGGGAGTCGATGGTGGTGATGGCGGTGGTGACGTTGGCCTGGTTGAGCTTCTGCGCCCAGCCGAGGCGGATCATCCGGGCGGCCATCCAGTCGGTGAGCACCATCAGGTCGCGGCCGGTGTCCTGGCCGGCCGCGAGCTGAGGCTTGACCTTGCCGAAGAACTCGACGTTGTCGTTGACGTCCTCGGTGTACTTGACCTTGATCCCGGTGGCGGCCGTGAAGGCCTCCAGGGTGCCGTGCTTCTCCTTGTCGTTCTCGTCGGTGTCGATGTAGAGCGGCCAGTTGGAGAAGTTCACCTCCCGCTCGCTCTCCGAGAGGTCCTTGGCGGCGTTCGCGGTGGAGTCGCCGGTCCCGTTGACGGTCCTGGCCGGCGGGATGCCGCAGGCGGCCAGCGAGCCCGCGCCGGCGGTGAGGGCGGCGGCGCGCAGCACGGAGCGCCGGCTGAGGGCGGCCCGGCCACTGGTCAGACTGCGTTCCCAGGCCTTGCGGACCGGTTCCGACAGTCCGTCGGTGAGCTCGTTGAACGCCATGGAACGGGCCTCCTGGGGGCGAAGGGGGTGTGGGGGACCACCCGGTCCGGTTATCTGTCTCCGAAGACGGTGCGGTGCCAGTCCTTGCGGGCGACCGCGGTGGTGTCGAACATGACGTGCTTGACCTGGGTGTATTCGTCCAGCGAGTACTGCGACATGTCCTTGCCGTAGCCGGAGGACTTGTAGCCGCCGTGCGGCATCTCGCTGATGATCGGGATGTGGTCGTTGACCCATACGCAGCCCGCCGCGATCTCCCGGGTGGCGCGCAGCGAGCGGTGCACATTTCCGGTCCAGGCCGAGGCGGCCAGGCCGTAGGGGGTGTCGTTGGCCAGCCGCAGTCCCTCGTCGTCACCGTCGAAGGGCAGCACGACCAGGACCGGGCCGAAGATCTCGCCCTGGACGACCTCGCTGTCCTGGGCCGCGCCGGTGATCAGGGTGGGGCGGTGGTAGGCGCCGCGGGTGAGGTCGGTGCCGTCGTGGCCCTTCTCGGGGGCGGCGCCGCCGGTGACCACGGTCGCGTAGCCGCGGGCGCGCTCGACGAAGCCGGCCACCCGGTCGCGGTGGGTGAAGGAGACCAGCGGGCCGAGGTCGGTCCGCGGGTCGAGCGGGTCGCCGATCCGGATGGCGTCGTACAGCTCGGCGACGCCGGCCACGAAGGCGTCGTAGAGCGGGCGCTGGACGTAGGCGCGGGTGGCGGCGGTGCAGTCCTGGCCGCCGTTGATCAGCGAGGCGGCGACCGCGCCGTGCACGGCGGCGTCCAGGTCGGCGTCGTCGAAGACCACGAACGGGGCCTTGCCGCCGAGTTCCAGGTGGGTGCGCTTGACGGTCGCGGTGGCGAGTTCGGCGACCCGCTTGCCGACCGCGGTGGAGCCGGTGAAGGAGACCATCGCGACGTCCGGGTGGGAGACCAGGTGCTCGCCCGCGGTCCGACCCGCGCCGGTGACCACGTTGACCACGCCGTCCGGGATGCCGGCCAGGGTGCAGGCCCGGGCGAACATCAGCGAGGTGAGCGGGGTCAGCTCGGCCGGCTTGAGGACGATGGTGTTGCCGGCCGCGATCGCCGGCAGGACCTTCCAGGCGGCCATCTGCAGCGGGTAGTTCCAGGGTGAGATGGAGCCGACCACGCCGATCGCCTCGCGCCGCACGTAGGAGGTGTGGTCGCCCGAGTACTCGCCCGCCGCCTTGCCCTCCAGGTTGCGGGCGGCCCCGGCGAAGAAGGCGGCGTTGTCGATGGTGCCGGGGACGTCGAACTCGGTGGAGAGCTTGATCGGCTTGCCGGTCTGCGCGGTCTCGACCCGGGCGAGGTCGGCGGCCGCGTCGGTGAGGACGGCGGCCAGCCGGGTCAGCGCCTCGGACCGGGCACCGGGGGTGGCGCCGGCCCACTCGGGCAGGGCGGCCCGGGCGGCGGCCACGGCCTCGTCGACCTGCCCGGTGGAGGCCAGGGCGACCTCCTCGACGACGCCGCCGTCGGCCGGGTTGACGACCTGGAAGGGGGCTCCGCTCCCCCGGCTCCACCGGCCCCCGATGTACTGCGCGCCCGCGCCGAAGTCGGTCAGGTCCATGTCTTCCTCCAAATCCCGGTGGTTCGTGTGCCGCACGGACGGCCGCGCCGGCCCCGCCATGCTGCACGCGTCGGCGGCCGAGGCCCCGCACTGGGGCCGTCCGACCGGTCCGGCCGAACCGACCGGTCGGGCCGGTCGGGCCTGCTCGGACCGGGCGCGGGGGCGCGGGTGCGGGCGGGGCGTCCAGCCGGTTGATCACCGGTGATGCCCGGAACTCGCCACTGCCGACCCGCTGACCATGCCTGCTGTCGCCGGGGCGTGACAAGGGTCACTGCGACAATCTCGACATGAAGCGCCTTACAGGGTGCAAGGCTACGGGCAGGGCGACAGGTCGTCGCCGGGATGGATGATTTCCCTGACACTCTGAACCCTGGAGGCCGCGATGCTCCCCACCGTCGCCCGTGTGCTCGACCTGGAGGTGATGCGCCGCGGCCTGCCGCAGGTGGTGGCCGGCGCCGATCACCTGGAACGCCCGGTGCGCTGGGTGCACGTCAGCGAGCTGCCCGACGTCGCGGGCATGCTGCGGGGCGGCGAGCTGGTGCTGAGCACCGGCATCGCGCTGCCGGAGGACCGCGAGGGCCTGGCCCGGTACGTGCGCGAGCTCGCCGACATCGGGGTGGCCGGGCTGGTCATCGAGTTCGGCCGGCGCTACTTCGACACCCTGCCGCGCGCCCTGGTGCACGCCGCCGAGCAGCGCGGCCTGCCGCTGATCGCGCTCCGCCGCGAACTGCGCTTCGTCGCCGTCACCGAGGCGGTGCACGCCTTGGTGGTCAACGCCCAGCTGGAGCAGCTGCGCACCTCCGAGGCGATCCACCAGGTCTTCAACGAGCTGGTCGTGGAGGGCGCCGAACCGGCCGAGGTGGTCCGCCAGGTGGCCCGGATCGCGGGCGCCCCGGTCGTCCTGGAGAACCTCGCCCACCAGGTGCTCGCCCACGACCCCGCCGGGCGGCCCGAGGCCGAGCTGCTGGAGGACTGGGAGCGCCGCTCACGCGGGGTCCGCCCGCCCGGGCGCACCGGCCACGACCCGCGCAGCGGCTGGCTGGTCACCACGGTCGGCGCCCGCGGCCAGGACTGGGGACGGCTGGTGCTGGTGCAGGAGCCCGGGCCGCAGCCGGAGGGCGGTCCGCACCCGTTCACGATGCTGCTGGAGCGCGGCGCCTCCGCGCTGGCGCTCAACCGGCTGGTGGTCCGCGACCGGGAGAGCCTGGAACGGCAGACCCACCGCACCCTGCTCTCCGGCATCCTCACCCACGCGCTGACCGTCTCCGAGGTGGCGCTGCGCGCCCAGGCGCTCGGCGTCCCGCTGGAGGGCAGACGGCTGGTCGGCGCGGTGCTGCGCCAGCGGCGCGGACCGATCCCGGCCGCCCTGGAGGCGCAGGCCCGGCTGCGCGACTTCACCGAACTGGCGGCGAGCGCCGTGCGCGCCTGCCGGCTCTCCGCGCTGGTCGGCGCGCTGGACGACGAGGGCGTCGGCGTGCTGATCACGCTCGGCCCCCAGCAGGACGAGCACTCCGCGCTGGACGCCTTCGGCGCGGCGCTGCGCCGGCTGGCCGCCGAGGCGGCCCGGGACCCGGCCGCGCCGGCGCCGGTGGTCGCGGTCGGCTCCTCGGTCGGCTCGGTCCGCGACGCCCGGCGCACCCTGCTGGAGGCCACCCAGGTCGCCGACGCCGCGCTGCACGACGGGCCCGGTGGCCGGACCGCGTCGTACTACCGGCTGCCCGACGTACGGCTGCGCGGTCTGCTGCACCTGCTGCGCGACGACGCCCGGCTGCAGACCTACGTCGAACGGGAGCTGGGCCCGCTGCTCGCCTTCGACGCCGAGCACAACGGCCAGCTGGTGCGGATGCTGCGGATCTACCTGGAGCAGGGTCGGAACAAGTCCGCCGCCGCGGACGCCGCGCACCTGTCCCGGCCGTCCTTCTACGACCGGCTGCACAAGGTCGAGCGGATCCTCGGGGTCGACCTCGACCAGGTCGAGTCCTGCCTCTCCCTGCACGTCGCCCTGCTCGCGCTGGACGCCGTACGCCGGTAGCCGGACCGTCGGGGGGCGCCTCCTAGACGCCGGTGATCCGGCTCCACACCTTGTGCAGGCCGGGCCGCTCGGCGGAGGTGACGTCGCGCATGGTGCGCAGCCGGCCGCGCATCTCCTCGGTCGGGAAGACCAGCGGGTGCTCCGCCAGCTCGGCCTTCTCCCGGTCCCCGCTGGCCGCCAGCACCTCGCGGGCGGCCGGCACCGGGCAGATGTACTGCACGGCGGAGGCCAGCTCGGCGGCCACCTCGGGCTGGTAGTAGTGGTCGATCAGCAGCTCCGCGTTGCGCTTGTGCGCGGCCCGGTTGGGGATCAGCAGGCTCTCCGCCCAGAGCTCGCCGCCCTCCTCGGGCACCACGAAGGCGATGTCCGGGTTCTCGGCCGTCAGCTGGACGGCGTCGCCGGAGTACGCCTGGCAGGCCAGCGCGGCGCCGGAGGCCAGGTCGCTGGTGTAGTCGTTGCCGGTGAACCGGCGGACGTGCCGGCCGTCGACCATCCGCTGCACCAGGTCCATCGCCCGGTGCGCGTCGTCCTCGGTGAAGGCCGTGATGTCGGCGCCGTGCGAGAGCATCAGCAGGCCGAGCGCCTCGTCCAGGCCGGCGAACAGGGTGACCCGGCCCTTCAGGTCGGGGGCCCAGAGGTCGGAGACGGACTTCAGCTCGCGGCCGAGCTCCTTGCGGTTGTAGGCGATGCCGGTGATCCCGGACTGCCAGGGCACGCTGTGCCGGCGCCCGGGGTCGACCGCCGGGTCGGCGAGCTGAGGGTCGAGCCGCGCCGTGACGTTGGGCAGGTTGGCCCGGTCCAGGGCCTGCACCCAGCCGAGCCCGATGTACCGGCCGACCATCCAGTCGCTGACCACCATGAGGTCGCGCCCGGGGTCGGTGCCCTGGGTGAGCACCGGGCCCATCTTGCCGAAGAACTCGTCGTTGTCGTTGATGTCCTCGGTGTAGGTGACCTTGACGCCGGTCCGCTCGGTGAAGTCGTCGAGCGTCGGGCGCCCGCCGTCGTCGTCGACGTCGATGTACTGGGTCCAGTTGGAGAAGCCCAGCCGCTTCTCGCCCTCCGACCGGTCGGGGGCGGCGCGGCGGTCCTCGTCCACGTAGGCGGACGGGATGCCGCAGCCGGTCAGGGCGGCGGTGCCGAACAGCCCGGCGGTGGCGCCGAGCACCCGGCGGCGGCTCGGCCGGCGGGCCCCGCTCGGGCGGCGGGTCTGGGTGGTGCTGGGCATGGTGGGGCCTCCGGGGCGTGGAACGGCCCCGGGCGCACGGGGGGAGCGCCCGGGGCCGTCCGGTCGGGGTGTCAGACGGTGTGCGCGTCGGTCAGCGACAGCACCTCGTCGAGGACGGCGAGGCCGGTCTTCGCCTCCTCCTCGGTGACGGTGCACGGCGGGACGACGTGGAAGCGGTTCATGTTGACGAACGGCCACAGCCCGCGCCGCTTGCAGGCGGCGGCCAGCTCGGCCATCGGCGCGTTGGCGGCGCCGGCCGCGTTGTACGGCACCAGCGGCTCGCGGGTGGCGCGGTCCCGGACCAGGTCGAGCGCCCAGAACACGCCGAGCCCGCGCACCTCGCCGACCGACGGGTGGCGCTCGGCCAGCTCGCGCAGGCCGGGGCCGAGCACGGTCTCGCCGATGTGCCTGGCGTTCTCGACGATGCCCTCCTCGGCCATCGTGTTGATGGTGGCCACCGCGGAGGCGCAGGCCAGCGGGTGGCCGGAGTAGGTGAGGCCGCCGGGGAACGGCCGCTCGGCGAAGGTGGCGGCGATCTCCGCGTTGATCGCCACGCCGCCGAGCGGGACGTAGCCCGAGTTGACGCCCTTGGCGAAGGTGAGCAGGTCGGGGGTGACGCCCCAGTGGTCGGCGGCGAACCACTCGCCGGTGCGGCCGAAGCCGGCCATCACCTCGTCGAGGATGAAGACGATGCCGTAGCGGTCGCAGATCTCCCGGACGCCGGCCAGGTAGCCGGGCGGCGGGACCAGGATGCCGGCGGTGCCGACCACGGTCTCCAGGATGATCGCCGCGACGGTGCCGGGGCCCTCGAAGGCGAGGATCTGCTCAAGGTGGGCCAGCGCGCGCTCGCACTCCTGCGCCTCGTTCTCGGCGTGGAAGTTGGAGCGGTACGGGTAGGGGCCCCAGAAGTGCACGATGCCGGAGACGCCGGTCTCGTTGGCCCAGCGGCGGGGGTCACCGGTCAGCGCGATCGCGTTGGCGGTGGCGCCGTGGTACGAGCGGTAGGTGGAGAGCACCTTCTGCCGGCCGGTGTGCAGCCGGGCCAGCCGGATGGCGTTCTCGTTGGCCTCGGCGCCGCCGTTGGTGAAGAAGATCTTGTCGAGGTCGCCCGGAGTGCGCTCGGCGATTAGCCGGGCGGCCTCGCTGCGCGACTCGACCGCGAAACCCGGGGCGATGGTGCAGAGCTTCGCCGCCTGCTCCTGGATCGCCGCGACCACTTTGGGGTGCTGGTGGCCGATGTTGGTGTTGACCAGCTGGGAGGAGAAGTCGAGGTAGCGGTTGCCCTCGTAGTCCCAGAAGTACGAGCCCTCGGCGCCGGCCACCGCGAGGGGGTCGATCAGCGCCTGGGCGGACCACGAGTGGAAGACGTGCGCGCGGTCGGCGGCCTTGACGGCCTGGCCGGCGGCTGAGTCAGCGGTGGGGATGCTCATGCGGCAAGGCTAGGGATTCGTCGGGCCGACGTGCAGGTCCATCCTGTCAGCCGGTCGTGTCAACCGCCGACAGGGTGCAAAGACCATGGGCCCGGGTCACGAGGACCCGGGCCCATGGTCAGATCACGCGATCATCAGATCGCAGTCATCACGTGCTTGACGCGGGTGTAGTCCTCGAAGCCGTAGGAGGACAGGTCCTTGCCGTAGCCCGACTTCTTGAAGCCGCCGTGCGGCATCTCGGCGACCAGCGGGATGTGGGTGTTGATCCAGACGCAGCCGAAGTCCAGGCGGCGCGACATCCGCATGGCGCGGGCGTGGTCCTTGGTCCACACCGAGGAGGCCAGCGCGAACTCCACGCCGTTGGCGTAGCCGACGGCCTGGTCCTCGTCGGTGAAGCGCTGCACGGTGATGACCGGGCCGAAGACCTCGTTCTGGATGATCTCGTCGTCCTGCCGCAGGCCGGACACGACGGTCGGGGCGTAGAAGAAGCCCTTGTCGCCGACCCGGTGGCCGCCGGCCTCGACCTTGGCGTGCTCCGGCAGGCGCTCGATGAAGCCGGAGACCTGCTTCAGCTGGTTGGCGTTGTTCAGCGGGCCGTAGAGCACGTCCTCGTCGTCCACGCCGCCGGTCCTGGTCTCGGCGGCGGCCTTGGCGAGCGCCTCGACGAAGGCGTCGTGGATCGACTCGTGCACCAGCACGCGGGTGGCGGCGGTGCAGTCCTGGCCGGCGTTGAAGAAGCCCGCGACCGAGATGCCCTCGACGGCCTCGGCGATGTCGGCGTCCTCGAAGACCACGACCGGGGCCTTGCCGCCCAGCTCCAGGTGGACGCGCTTGACGTCCTTGGAGGCGGACTCGGCGACCTGGATGCCGGCGCGCACCGAGCCGGTGATGGAGGCCATCGCGGGGATCCTGTGCTCGACCATCAGACGGCCGGTCTCGCGGTCACCGCAGATCACGTTGAAGACGCCGGCCGGCAGCTCCAGCTCGTTGAGCACGCCGCCGATGATCTCGGCCAGCAGCACGGTGGAGGCCGGGGTGGTGTCGGAGGGCTTCAGCACCACGGTGTTGCCGGCGGCGATGGCCGGGGCGAACTTCCAGACCGCCATCATCATCGGGTAGTTCCACGGCGCGACCTGGGCGCAGACGCCGACCGGCTCACGGCGGACGATCGAGGTCATGCCGTCCATGTACTCACCGGCGGCCTTGCCCTCCAGCAGGCGGGCGGCACCGGCGAAGAACCGGATCTGGTCGACCATCGGGCCGATCTCCTCGGAGAGGGTCAGCGCCCGCGGCTTGCCCGTGTTGCGACACTCGGCGTCCACCAGCTCGTCGGCGCGGGTCTCGACCGCGTCGGCGATCTTGAGCAGCACCTTCTGCCGGGTGCTCGGGGTGGTGTCCCGCCAGATCGGGAACGCGGCCGCGGCGGCGTCCATGGCGGCGTCCACGTCGGAGGCGCCGGACAGCGGGGACGTCGCGTAGACCTCGCCGGTGGTGGGGTCGACGATGTCGAGCGTGCGGCCGTCGGCCGCATCGACGAACTCACCGTTGATGTAGTTGCGCAGCGTGCGAAGGTCGCTCACGGGTCTCTCCTCGGTCTCGGCCTGCGGCGTTGCAGAATCCGGCGCCATGGTACGTCGGCCGGTCCGGCCGACGAAGGGCGCCGAGTGGCCGCGCCGCAAGTGCCGCGGTCCACTGGTTTGGCGGAATGAGCGCGGCTCGGCGGGGCCGCGCGCGTACCGCAGCCAGGGTAGCTCGACAACTGCCGGTATCGACAGGCTGACGGCGCGACGACGATGAAATCCGCATGGGTTTTCCAAGATCGCGACGAAATCAGCAGCTTCCACGCTTGCGAACACGGGGCCGATGGGGCACAGTGGCGGCGTGGCCAACCGCGACCGGAACGCCAGCGTTCCCCTCGACGCCGCCTCCAAGGCGATCATCGAGCAGCTCCAGGAGGACGGGCGCCGCCCGTACGCCGCCATCGGCAAGGCCGTCGGCCTGTCCGAGGCGGCCGTGCGGCAGCGCGTCCAGAAGCTGCTCGACCAGGGCGTGATGCAGATCGTCGCCGTCACGGACCCGCTCACCGTCGGCTTCACCCGCCAGGCGATGGTCGGAATCCGGGTCGAGGGCGACATCGAACCCGTCGCCGACGCGCTGGCCGCCCTCGACGAGGTCGACTACGTCGTCTGCACCGCGGGCTCGTTCGACCTCCTGGCCGAACTGGTCTGCGAGGACGACGAGCACCTGCTCGAACTGATCAACAAGCGCATCCGCGCGCTTCCCGGCGTGCGGAGCACCGAGAGCTTCGTTTACCTGAAGCTCCGGAAACAGACCTACACCTGGGGCACCCGATGACAGCCGACCCGGCGCAGAAGGACCTTTCCAAGACCGCCTACGACCACCTGTGGATGCACTTCACCCGCATGTCGTCGTACGAGAACTCCCCCGTGCCGACGATCGTCAAGGGCGAGGGCACCTACGTCTGGGACGACAAGGGACGCAAGTACCTCGACGGCCTCGCCGGCCTGTTCGTCGTCCAGGCCGGCCACGGCCGTGAGGAGCTCGCCGAGGCCGCCGCCAAGCAGGCCAAGGAGCTCGCCTTCTTCCCGGTGTGGAGCTACGCCCACCCGAAGGCCGTCGAGCTGGCCGAGCGCCTGGCCAACTACGCCCCGGGCGACCTGAACAAGGTCTTCTTCTCCACCGGTGGCGGCGAGGCCGTCGAGACCGCCTGGAAGCTCGCCAAGCAGTACTTCAAGCTGATCGGCAAGCCGACCAAGTACAAGGTCATCTCCCGCGCCGTCGCCTACCACGGCACCCCGCAGGGCGCGCTGTCCATCACCGGCCTGCCGGGCCTGAAGGCCCCGTTCGAGCCGCTGGTGCCGGGCACCCACAAGGCCCCGAACACCAACATCTACCGTGCCCCGGCCTTCCTCCAGGGCCCCGACGGCACGGTCGACCCCGAGGCCTACGGCCGCTGGTGCGCCGACGAGATCGAGGTGGCCATCCTCAACGAGGGCGCCGAGACCGTCGCCGCCGTCTTCGTCGAGCCGGTGCAGAACGCCGGTGGCTGCTTCCCGCCGCCGCCCGGGTACTTCCAGCGCCTGCGCGAGATCTGCGACCGCCATGACGTGCTGCTGGTCTCGGACGAGGTCATCTGCGCCTTCGGCCGCCTGGGCACCATGTTCGGCGCCGACAAGTTCGGCTACCAGCCGGACATGATCACCTGCGCCAAGGGCATGACCTCGGGCTACTCCCCGATCGGCGCCACGATCATCTCGGACCGCATCGCCGAGCCGTTCTACAAGGGTGACAACACCTTCCTGCACGGCTACACCTTCGGTGGCCACCCGGTCTCCTCCGCGGTGGCGCTGGCCAACCTCGACATCTTCGAGCGCGAGGGCCTGAACCAGCACGTGCTCGACAACGAGGCCGCGTTCCTCGGCACCCTGAGCAAGCTGCGCGACCTGCCGATCGTCGGCGACGTCCGCGGCAACGGCTACTTCTACGGCATCGAGCTCGTGAAGGACAAGGTCACCAAGGAGTCCTTCAACGACGAGGAGGTCGAGCGCGTCCTCTACGGCTTCCTGTCGAAGGCCCTCTTCGACAACGGCCTGTACTGCCGCGCCGACGACCGTGGCGACCCGGTCATCCAGCTGGCCCCGCCGCTGATCTCCGACCAGTCGACCTTCGACGAGATCGAGCAGATCCTGCGGACCAGCCTCACCGACGCGTGGGCGAAGCTCTGACCCTTCGGCTTTTCTCCCACCCTCCGTCACAGGGCGGTCCCGCTTCGGCGGGGCCGCCCTGCGGCGTTCCCCGGCGTTCCCCGGCGTTCCCAGGATTCCCCGGATTTCGCACCGCTCTTCGGATCAAACACGCCTGATTGCGGGTGATTTGCCCCGGATGGAGCAGTGTGCCGCGCCCGCGCCCAGGCCCGATCGTTCTAATCTGACGACTGTCATATCCCTGCGGCCCCCCAGGACGGAACCTCATGGCAGCGGCCCCTCCTGACAACGACGTGCTGTGGGCCCGGGGGATCGTCAAGTCCCATCACGGGACCCCCGCACTGCGCGGCGTCTCGCTCGGGGTCCGGGAGGGCGAGGTCCTCGCCGTCACCGGCCCGCGCGGCTCCGGCAAGAGCACCCTGCTCGGCTGCCTCTCCGCACTGCTCCCGGTCGACGAGGGCGAGGTCTGGTTCAACAGCGCCCCCGTGCACACCCTCGGCAGGGCCGGCCGGGAACGGCTGCGCCGCGACCGCTTCGGCTTCGTCGGCTCCGAACCGCACCTGGTGCCCGAACTGACCGCCCGGGAGAACGTCGCCCTGCCGCTGCTGCTGGCCGGCGCCGGCGGCAAGGCCGCCCACTCCGCCGCCGACGAATGGCTGGACCGCCTGGACATCGGCGACCTCGCCAAGGTCCGGCCCGACCGGCTGGTGCAGAGCCAGCGCCAGCGGATCGCCGTCGCCCGGGCCCTCGCCCCACTGCCCCCGGTCGTCTTCGCCGACGACCCCACCGCGCCACTGCACCGCGAGACCGCCGAGCAGGTCCTGCGGATACTGACCAGCGCGGCCCGCTCCCACCAGCTCACCCTCGTGCTGGCCACCCACGACCCCGAGCTCGTCCGGTACGCGGACCGCGCCGTCGCCCTCGTCGACGGACGCCTCACCGGCCCGGCCGCGCCCGTGCCGCGCGGCCCCGCCGCCCCCGGACAGGCCGGGGTCACCGCCGTCCCCGCCGCCGGCCGCTGAGGGGGGACCGTCGTGTTCTACCTCCGCCTGGCCCGGGGCTACCGGGCCCTCGACCTCGGCCGCTGGCTGCTGACCGCGCTGGCCGGCTCGATCGTCGCCGCCTTCCTGCTGCGCGCCCTCGGCCGGGCGATGAGCGACCCGCACGCCGGAACCGACGCGCTCGTCCGGCTGCTCTGGTGCCTGCCGCCGCTGGCCGCGGTCGCCTGGTTCGCCGCCGTCGCCGCCCGCGCCCTGCCCGCCCGGCGGGCCGAACGGATCACCGGCCTCACCACCGCCGGGGCCGGGGCCCGCCGGATCCGCGCCCTGATCGCCGGCGAGGTCGCGCTCGCCTGCGGCGCCGGCGCCGGGCTCCCCCTGCTGCTCTTCCTGGTCCTGCGCAACGACATCGCCGGCCCCGAGCTCGCCGACGAACTCGGCATGGGAGTGGCCCTGCCGGCCGCCGCCCCGGTCGCGCTGCTCGCGCTCGTCCCGCTCACCGCCGGCCTGGCCGCGACCGGCGCCGTCCCGCACGCCGAGACGCTGCCCGGCCGCCCCCGGCCCGAGCCGACCGGCTTCGGTCCGTGGCGGCTCGCGCTGCCGATCGGCCTCGCCGTCATCGGCCTCGCCCTGGAACTCATCGCGCTGCGCCCCGGCGCCGCGGCCGACGGCCGCCCGATCCACCTGCCGGCCGGGCTCGGCACCACCAGCACCGCCGCGCTCGGCGGATGGGCCGCCTCCGCGCTCGGCCTCGCCCTGCTCACCGGCCCGCTGCTCGCCTGGGCCGGCCGGCTGCTGGCGCTCGGCCGGCCGACCCCGCTGCGACTGCTCGCCGGACGCGGCCTCACCGCGCAGGCACGCCGGCTCGGGGCGCCGGCGGGCGGGCTCACCCCGGGCGCCCGG
>NZ_BAAAKJ010000083.1:12562-27374 GCF_039527695.1 Kitasatospora putterlickiae | reverse complement strand
GCCCCGTCCGCCCGCGGCGCCGCTGGTGCTGCCGGGGCCGGCCCGGGCGGAGGAGGAGAGCAGCCGCGAGGCCGTGGCCCGCAAGGCGGAGGCCGCCAGGGCGGTGCTGGAGACCGCGGCGCGCTGGGGGCTGGCACGGCCGCCGCTGCCCGCCCCGTCGAGCCCGGCCGGTCGGCCGGAGCTGTTCGCCGCCCAGGGGGTGAAGCTCGCGGACGGGCTGCCGCCGGTGGTCTACCGGGTGCCCACCGAGGAGCGGATCGTCTTCCTGACCGTGGACGACGGCGCGGAGAAGGACCCGGAGTTCACCACGATGGCCGCCGAGCTGGGCATCCCGCTCTCCACCTTCGTCGCGGACTACCTGGCCCGTTCCGACTACGGCTACTTCCGCCGGATCGCCGCCCAGGGCGACGCGGTGAACAACCACACGATCAACCACCGCAACCTCAAGCTGCTCGGCTACGGCACCCAGCGCGAGGAGATCTGCCGCCAGCAGGACCAGCTGGAGGAGCAGATCGGCACCCGCCCGCGGCTGTTCCGCCCGCCGTACGGCGAGTACAACGAGGACACCCTGCGGGCGGCCGCCTCCTGTGGCATCGAGGCGGTGCCGCTGTGGAACGAGGAGGCGTTCCCGGACCGGATGGAGTACCGCTACGAGGACCAGCGGCTCCACCCGGGCGACATCATCCTCACCCACTTCCGCGGCACCGACCTGTGGCCGGGCAGCATGACGGACCTGCTGCGCCGGGTGGTCGACGAGGTGACCGCGCAGGGCTTCGCGCTGGCCCGGCTGGACGACTACCTGTAGCGGCGGCCGAAGGAGGCTCAGTCGAGCGAGAGGGCGTCCAGGTAGACCCAGGCGCCCTCGTGCCGCACGAACCGGCTGTGCTCGGTGAGGACGCCCTCCTCGCGCCCCTCGGTGTAGTGGGCCCGGAAGGCCACCGTGCCCTCGCCGTGGAACGGCCCGCCCTCGGTGCTGGAGAGCACCTCCAGCCGCAGCCAGCGCAGCCCCGGGTCGAAGTCGACCGAGTCCGGCCGGGTGTCCGGGTGCCAGGTGCGCAGCAGGTAGGCCTCGTCGCGGGCGGCGAAGGCGCTGTAGCGCGAACGCATCAGCGCCTCCGCGGTGGTCGCGGCGGCCTGGCCGCGGTGCAGCCGGCCGCAGCACTCGGCGTAGCTGGCGGGCAGGCCGCAGGGGCAGGGCGAGGAGGGCAGCAGGCGCGGCGCGGGGGCGGTGGCGCGGGCGGCGGATCGGCGTCGGGACATGGGGTCCATTCTGGCGCCTCACGGGGGCGCCGGGCGTCCGGTCCCGGAACGTCTCCTCCCGGGAGTCCTCGTGTCGTCCCATGATTGACCGTCCTCGGACAAGCCAAAGTCCGGAAATCTGCTTGCGGCGTCGCCAGTGCGCACGGGTGGCGTAGCTGACGGACCGTTGGCCAAGACCGTAGCGGTCCGAACTGTCGCTGCCAAGGGGGCGCCGGCGGGGCTGACAATCCGTAAGAAATCGCCAACGAACCGTCACGCTTCAGCACCGCTGACGGGAGAGAAGAAGGTGATCTTTCCGGCATATCGAACGAGTGACGGAAATGTGCTGGTGATTCGTAGATCTTTACCCCACCATCTCCCAGGGCACACCGCCCATTTCTCGCCGACCACAAGTCGGTGCAGCAGCACCCCTCGGGAGAGAGTGATGAGTTCAACGGGACTTCCCCCGCTGGATCCGGCCGCTCCGCTGGCCGCCCTGATAGCCGCACAGGTCAGACGAACCCCGGACGCCACCGCCGTGATCGACGGCACGCGCCGGCTGACCTACCGCGAGCTGGACGCCGCGGCCGGCGCGGTGGCGGGCCGGCTGGCCGCCGCCGGTGTCCGCGCCGAGACCCTGGTCGGCGTCTGCCTGCCGCGGACGGCGGACCTCGTGATCGGCCTGCTGGCGGTGCTGCGGGCCGGCGGCGCCTACGTGCCGCTCGACCCCGCCTATCCGCGGGACCGCCTCGAACTCGTCATCGGCGACGCCCAGGCCCCCGTCGTGGTCACCGACCGCGCCCACGAGCACCTGCTGAACGGCGCCGGCGCCACCCTCCTGTACGTCGACGGCGAGAGCCCCGCCGCCGCGCTCGACCCGGCCGCCGACCGCCCGACCACCGGCGACGCCGCCACCGACGCGCTGGCCTACGTGCTCTACACCTCCGGCTCCACCGGCCGCCCCAAGGGCGTCGCGGTCACCCAGCGCAGCGTCAACGCGCTGCTCCGCTGGGCCGCCGACACCTACACCGCCGCCGACCTCGCCGGGGTGCTGTTCAGCACCTCCGTGTGCTTCGACATCTCGGTGTACGAGCTGTTCCTGCCGCTCTCCGTCGGTGGCACCCTCGTCGTCGCCGAGAACGCCCTCGCGCTGCCCGAGCTGCCCGCCCGGGAGGAGGTCACCCTGATCAACACCGTGCCCAGCGCGATGGCGGCGCTGCTGCGCGGCGACGGCCTTCCCGGCGGCGGGGGTCTGCCGGGCGGCGTGCGCGTGGTCAACCTGGCCGGCGAGGCGCTGCCCCGGCACGTCGCCGACAAGGTCTACGCCCAGCCCCTCGTCGAGCGCCTCTACAACCTGTACGGGCCCACCGAGGACACCGTCTACTCCACGTGGTCGCTGGTCGACCGGGAGGGGACCGGCGAGCCGGTCATCGGCCGCCCGCTCGACGGCACCCTCGGCCACGTCCTCGACGAGCACCGGGCGCCCGTGCCCGACGGCGGCATCGGCGAGCTCCACCTCTCCGGCGAGGGCCTGGCCCGCGGCTACCACGGCCGCCCCGACCTCACCGAGGAGCGCTTCGTCCACGTCGACGGCCTGCGCTGCTACCGCACCGGCGACCTGGTCCGCCGGCTGCCCGACGGCGACCTGGAGTACCACGGGCGCGTCGACCACCAGGTGAAGGTGCGCGGCTTCCGCGTCGAGCTCGGCGAGATCGAGGCCGTGCTCGCCACCCACCCCGCCGTCGAGGCCGCCGCCGCCGTCGTCCAGCGCGACGAGGCCGGCGACTACCTGGCCGCCTTCGTCCAGCCCGCCGCCGGCGCCGCCGAGCCGGCGCCCGCCGAGCTGCGCGCCCACTGCGCCGCCGCCCTGCCCGGCTACATGGTGCCGCTGGCCGTCGCCGTCCTGGAGCGGATGCCGCTCACCCCCAACGGCAAGACCGACCGCAAGGCGCTGCCCCCGGTCGCCCGCAGCCGCGCCGGGCACGGCCTGTTCGTCGCCCCCCGCACCCCCGTCGAGGCCCGGATCGCCGAACTCTGGCAGGGCCTGCTCGGCGTCCCCGAGGTCGGCGTCCACGACGTCTTCCTCGACCTCGGCGGCCACTCCCTGCTCGCCGCCGGCCTGCTCGCCCGGATCGAGCGCGAGTTCGGCACCCGGGTGCCGCTCGCCGAGTTCTTCGCCGCCCCGACCATCGCCTCCCTCGCGGTGCGGGTCGCCAACGGCGGCGGCGGCCGGGCCTCCGTCGAGCCCCCGAAGCGCGAGGCCGAACTGCCCGCCCGCGCCACCGAGTTCCAGCGCGAACTGTGGCTGCACGAATCCGTGCAGCCCGACAGCCCGCTCTACAACGTGCCGGTGCGGATCCGCGCCGAAGGCGCCCTCGACCGCGAGGCCCTCGGCCGCGCGCTCACCGAGGTCGTCCGCCGCCACGAGTCGCTGCGCACCGCCCTGTACGGCGACCCGAACCCGGGCGAGAACGACGACGCCGTCGCCGACGTCCGTCCGCCGTACCCGGTCGAGGTGCCGCTGCTCGACCTCACCGGCCCCGACGGGCAGGCCCCCGACGAGGAGACCCTCGACGCCGCGCTGCGCGCCGAGGCCGCCCGCCCGCTCGACCTCGCCGGCGGCCGGCTGCTGCGGGCCCTCGCCGTACGGGTCGGCGCGGACCGGCACGAACTGCTGCTCACCGTGCACCACGCCGCGGCGGACGGCTGGGCCGCCGGTCTGCTGCTCGCCGAGGCCGCCCGTGCCCTGCGGGAAGGCGAACTGCCCGAACCCGCGATCCAGCTGTCGGACGTCGCCCGCTGGGAGCTGCGTGACGTCGAGGCCGGCCGCGAGGGCGCCGAGCGCTGGGCCGAGCGGCTGCGCGGCGTCGAGGGCGATCAGCACCTGCCCGGCGACCGCCCGCACCCCAACCCGCAGGACATCGCCGGCCGCCGGATCGCCCGCCGGTTCGACGCCGGCCTCGTCTCCGGCGTCGAGAAGTGGGCCGCCCAGGAGGGCGCCAGCCTCTACATGGTGATGCTCGCCGCGCTCGGCGGGGTGCTGCACCGCTACACCGGCCGCACCGACGTCGCCGTGCTCAGCCCCTTCGCCGTCCGCCCGGTGCCCGAGCTGGAGACCGTGATCGGCTCGCTGATCAACACCATCGCGCTGCGCTTCGACGTGTCCGGCGCCGACACCTTCCGCGAGCTGGTGGCCCGGGTCCGCCCGACCGTCCTGGAGGCCGCCGATCACAGCGGCCACCCCTTCGTCGACCACGCCCGGCGCTACGGCGGCTCGCCCGGCCTCACCGCCTCGCCGATCTCGCAGGTGCTGCTCGCCGTCCAGAACCACCCCGTGGCCGGCGTCCAGCTGCCCGGCCTGGACCTGACGTTCGTCGCGGAGGTGTGCAACAGCACCGCCAAGACCGACCTCTCACTGTTCCTGGAGTTCCCGGCCGACGGCCCGCTGCTGTCCGCCGAGTACCGCACCTCCCGCTACGAGGAACGGTCCGTGCGGGCCGCCCTCGACCACCTGGTCGCGCTGCTCGCCGCCGCCGTCGCCGAGCCCGACCGCCCGCTCGCCGAGCTCGCCATGCGCTCCGCCGCCGACGGCGTGTACGGGCAGGGGGCGGCCGACGATCCGGCCAACCGCACCGAGGCGCCGATCCCCGACGCCCGGCTGCACGAACTGGTCGCCGCCCAGGCCGCCCGCACCCCGGACGCGCCCGCCGTGTCCGCCGCCGACGGCACCCTGACCTACGGCGAACTCGACGCCGCCGCCGACCGGCTGGCCCACCTGCTGGCCGCCCGCGGCGCGGGCCCCGGCAGCCTCGTCGCCGTTGCGGTGCGACGCGGCCGGCTGCTGCCCGCCGCCCTGCTCGGCGTGCTGCGCTGCGGCGCCGCCTACCTGCCGCTCGACGTCGACCAGCCGCTCGCCCGCAACCAGGGCGTGCTCGACGACGCCGGCGTCACCCTGCTGGTCGCCGAGACCGCCACCGCCGGCGACGAACTGCTGCACGGCCGCGAGAGCGTCCTGGTGGACGGCCCCGAGCACGCCGCCGCCCCCGTCGGGGCGCCGGCCGTCACCGTCGGCCCGGAGGACCCGGCCTACCTGCTCTACACCTCCGGCTCCACCGGCCGCCCCAAGGGCGTCGCCGTGCCGCACCGCGCGATCGTCAACTTCCTGACCTCGATGGGCCGCGAACCCGGCCTCGGCGGGCAGGACGTGATGGCGGCCGTCACCACCGTCACCTTCGACATCGCCGGCCTCGAACTGTGGCTGCCGCTGGTCACCGGCGCCCGGGTGGAGATCGCCGACCGCGCCACCGCCACCGACGGCGCCGCGCTCGGCGCCTGGCTCGACAAGCACGGCGTCACCCACCTCCAGGCCACCCCCGCCACCTGGCGGACACTGCTGGAGGCCGACTGGGCCGGCCGCCCCGGGCTGACCGCCCTGTGCGGCGGCGAGGCGCTCACCAGCGACCTCGCCCGCGCCCTGCTCGGCCGGGTCGGCACGCTGTGGAACCTGTACGGCCCGACCGAGACGACCGTCTGGTCCACCGTCCAGCGGGTCACCCCCGAACACGCCGCCCACAGCGGCGTCGTCGCCCTCGGCACGCCCATCGCCAACACCCGGCTGCACCTGCTCGGCCCCTCCGGGCAGCCCGTGCCGGTCAACGGCATCGGCGAGCTCTGCATCGCCGGCGCCGGCGTCGCCCTCGGCTACCACGGCCGGCCCGACCTGACCGCCGAACGGTTCACCGCCGAACCCGGCCGCACCGACGACGCCCTGATGTACCGCACCGGCGACCTCGCCTGCCGCCGCGCCGACGGCCGCCTGGAGTACCACGGCCGCGCCGACGCCCAGGTCAAGCTCCGCGGCTTCCGCATCGAGCTCGGCGAGATCGAGGCCGCGCTCACAGCCGTCCCCGGCGTCACCGCGGGCGCCGCCCGGCTCGTCGAGACCCCGGCCGGCCCGGCCCTGGCCGGCTACGCCGTCGCCCCCGGCCTCACCGAGGACGCGCTGCGCACCGCCCTGACCGAGCGGCTGCCCGACTACATGGTCCCCGCCGGCCTGGTCCTGCTCGACGCGCTGCCGCTGACCCCGGCCGGCAAGGTCGACCGGGCCGCCCTGCCCGTGCCGCGGCTCGGCGGCGCCGGCGCCCCGCCCGAGGGCGACTGCGAGGAACTGCTCGCCGACCTGTGGACCGAGGTCCTCAAGGTCGAACGGGTCTCCCGGCACGACGACTTCTTCGCGCTCGGCGGCCACTCGCTGCTCGCCACCCGGCTGCTCGCCCGGATCCGGGACACCTTCGAAACCGAACTGCCCCTGCGCGTCGTCTTCGAGGACCGGACCCTGGCCGCCCTGGCCCGCCGCGTCGAGGAACGCCTGCTTGAGGAGATCGACGACCTCGACGACCTCGGCGACGACCTCGACCTCGACGAGACCGCCGGGAGCGCCCAGTGACCCACCGCACCCACTCCGCACCCACCGGCGACACCGGAGGGTCCGGAACCACCAACGCACGCCCGGCCGCCGGCGACACCGGCGCCCGAACGGGGGAGCCCGCATGACCGACCAGCACACCACCGGGGCCGTCCCGGAACCGGATCCGGCCGCCAGACGGCAGGAACTGCTGCGCCGCCGCCTCGCCAAGGCCAAGGCCGCCAAGGCGGCGGCCGCGGCCGGCGGCACCGACCGCCACACCATCGCCCCGCGCCCCGAGGGCACCCCGGTGCCGCTCTCCTCGGCCCAGCGCCGGATGTGGTTCCTCGCCCAGTACGAGCCGGACAGCGCCGCCTACCACATCCCGCTCGCCGTGCACCTCGACGGCGAGCCCGACGAGGCCGCCCTCGGCGCCGCCCTCACCGACGTCCTCGCCCGGCACGAGGTGCTGCGCACCGTCTACCCGGAGGCCGACGGTGAGGTGCGCCCCGAGGCGCTGCCCGCCGACCGGCTCACCCTCACCACCGCCGACGTCCCCGCCGACCAGGTCGACGCCTGGCTGGAGGCCGAGGCCCAGCGCCCGTTCGACCTCGCGGCCGACCTGCCGCTGCGCGCCGCGCTGCTGCGCACCGGCGACGGCGCCGTGCTCAGCCTGGTGCTGCACCACATCGCCGCCGACGGCTGGTCGATCGGCGTGCTCTTCGGCGACCTCGCCACCGCCTACGGCGCCCGGCGCACCGGCGCCGCCCCGGCGTTCGAGCCGCTGCCCGTCCAGTACGCGGACGTCGCGCACTGGCAGCAGACCGAACTCGCCGCCGAACTCGACCGCCAGCAGGCCTGGTGGCAGGAGCGCCTGCGCGGCGCCACCGCCACCGTCACCGTGCCCGCCGACCGGCCGCGGCCCGCCGTCGCCGGCACCGCGGGCGCCCGGTTCACCCCCAAGTACGGCGCCGAGCGCAGCCGCCACGTCCGCGCCCTCGCCGAACAGACCGGCACCACCGTCTACATGGTGCTGCTGGCCGCCCTGCAGACCGTCCTCGGCCGCTACACCGGCAGCGAGGACGTCACCGTCGGCACCCCGATCGCCGGGCGCACCCGCAGCGAGACCGAGCCGCTGGTCGGCTGCTTCGTCAACACCCTGGCGATGCGCACCGACCTCTCCGGCGACCCGACGGTGCGCGAACTCCTGGAGCGGGTCAAGGACGCCACCCTCGGCGCCTACGCCCACCAGGACCTGCCGTTCGAGCGGCTGATCGACGCCCTCGGCCTGGAGCGCGAACTCGCCCACACCCCGCTGTTCCAGGTCCTGCTCAACGTCCACAACCAGGCCGAGGCCCGCCCCGAACTGCCCGGACACACCGTCCACTGGCGGCCGATCAGCACCGACACCGCCAAGTTCGACCTGTCGGTGGCCGTCGTCGACACCGGCGGCGAACTCGCCGCCGACCTGATCTGGCGCACCGAGCTGTACGACGAGGCCACCGTCCGCCGGGTCTTCGGCCACCTCACCACGGTGCTCGACGCGATGGCCGCCGGCCCCGACCGCCCGGCCGCCGACCTGCCTCTGCTCACCCCGTCCGAGCAGCGGCAGCTCGCCGCCTGGGACGACGAGACCCTGCGCGGCTGGGACCTCGACGCCACCCTGCACGGCCTCGTCGAGGAACAGACCCGCCGCACCCCCGACGCGCCCGCCGTCCGCGGCGCCGACGGCGTGCTCAGCTACGCCGAACTCGACCGGCGCGCCAACGCGCTGGCCCACCGGCTGCGCGCGCACGGCGTCGGCCCGGACCGCCCGGTCGGCCTGCTGGTCGAGCGCTCCGCCGCCCTGATCGTCGGCATGCTCGGCATCCTCAAGGCCGGCGGCGCCTACCTGCCGCTCGACCCGGTCTACCCGGACGGGCGCATCCACGGCCTGCTCGACGCCGCCGGGGCCGCCGCCGTCGTCACCACCGAGGACCTGCGCGAGCGGCTCACCGGCGACCTGCCGGTGGTCGTCCCGGACGGCGAGGAGCGCGCCGACGCGCCCGAGGCGGACGTCCGTCCCGAGCACCTCTGCTACCTCGTCTTCACCTCCGGCTCCACCGGTGCGCCCAAGGGCGTCGCCGTCGAGCACCGCAACTACCGCAACTACCTGCACGGCCTGCGCGAGCGGATCGGCGGCGACCAGCGGGGCTGGAACTGGGCGCTGGTCTCCACCTTCGCCGCCGACCTCGGCACCACCAACGTGTTCGGCGCGCTCACCGCCGGCGGCTGCCTGCACCTGCTGACCCGCGACCAGGCCACCGACCCGGACGCCTTCGCCGCCTACGCGGCCGAGCACCGGATCGACGCCATGAAGCTGGTCCCCAGCCACCTGGAGGGCCTGGCCGCGCACGGCACCGGCCTCGGCGCGATCCTGCCCGCCAGGCTGCTGATCTGCGCCGGCGAGGCGCTGCGGCCCGACCTGGTGGCCCGGATCCGCGCCGCCCGGCCGGACCTGCCGCTGCACAACCACTACGGGCCCACCGAGACCACCGTCTCGATGCTCGGCACGCCCGTGCCCGCCGACCTCGGCGACGCGGCCACCGCGCCGCTCGGCCGGCCGTTCGGCAACGTCCGTGCCCACCTGCTGGACGCCCGCCGCCGCCCGGTCCCGCTCGGCGTCCCCGGCGAGCTGTACGTCTCCGGCGGCGGCGTCGCCCGTGGCTACCTCGGCCGCGACGACCTCACCGCCGAGCGCTTCGTGGAGGTGGACGGCCGGCGCTGCTACCGCACCGGCGACCTGGTCCGCCGCCGCGCCGACGGCGCCGTCGAGTTCCTCGGCCGGATCGACCACCAGGTCAAGATCCGCGGCTTCCGGGTCGAGATCGGCGAGGTCGAGGCCGAGCTGACCGCCCGCCCCGAGGTGCGCGAGACCGTCGTGGTCGCCCGCGGCGAGGGCGCCGCCCGCTCCCTGGTCGGCTACCTGGTGCCCGCCGACCCGGCGGCCGCGCCCGACCCGGGCGAGCTGCGCGCCGCGCTGCGCACCCGGCTGCCCGACTACATGGTCCCGGCCGCCCTGGTCGTCCTGGACGCCCTGCCGCTGAACGCCAACGGCAAGGTCGACCGGGCCGCCCTGCCCGAGCCGGTCGCCGCCCAGCCGGTCTCCGGCGGCGGCGAACTGACCACCGACACCGAGCACAAGGTCGCCGACGTCTACCGCCAGGTGCTGGAGGCCGAGGAGGTCGGCGCGGCGGACGACTTCTTCGCGCTCGGCGGCGACTCCTTCTCCGCCGTGCGCGCCGTGCGCCTGATCGGTGACGGCCTGTCGGTCATCGACCTGTTCCAGCACCCCACCGTCCGCGAGCTCGCCGCGCTGATCGACGCCAAGGCCGGCGGCACCGCCGACGACGGCCCGCGCACCCTGCTGCACAAGCTCACCCGCGGCAACGCCCCGGCCGGGATCAACGTGGTCTGCGTCCCCTACGGCGGCGGCAGCCCGATCACCTTCCAGCCGCTCGCCGACGCGCTGCCCGACGGGCACCGGCTGTACGCCGTCGAGCTGCCCGGCCACGACCCGAGCCGCCCCGACGACGAGCTCGCCGAACTCGACGCGCTCGCCGACACGCTGACCGCCCAGGTGCTGGAGCGCGTCGAAGGACCGGTGCTGCTCTACGGCCACTGCCTGGGCGGGGCGCTCGCCACCGCCCTCGGCTCCCGGCTGGAGGCGGCCGGCGTCGACCTGCGCGGCCTCGCGCTCGGCGGCACCTTCCCGGCTGCCCGGCTGCCCGGCCGCTTCGCCGAGTGGATGGCCCGCCGGATGCCCGGTGACCGGGCGCTGTCCAACCGCGGCTACCTTGAGTACCTGCGCGCCATGGGCGGCTTCACCGACGTCTACGACCAGGCCGAACAGGACTTCCTGGTCCGGGCGCTGCGCCACGACGTCCGCCAGGCCGAGGACTTCTACACCCGCGCCTACGGGGACGAGCGGCCGCGCCGGATCGACGCCCCGATCCTGTGCGTGGTCGGCGAGAAGGACCGCGCCACCCAGCTCTACGAGGAGCGGTACGCCGAGTGGGAGCACTTCGGCGACAGCGTCGACCTCGCGGTCGTCCCGCGGGCCGGGCACTACTTCCTCAAGCACCAGGCCGACGAGCTCGCCCGGGTGCTGGCGCGGTTCGCCGCCACCGGCGAGGTGGCCGAGCAGGTCGAGGCCAAGCGGCCGGGCGCCAAGGCCGAACTGGGCACCTTCGCCAAGGTGGCGATCGGCCAGTTCGTCTCGATGATCGGCACCAGCCTCTCCACCTTCGCCCTCGGCGTCTGGGTCTACCAGCAGACCGACTCGGCCTTCGACTTCGCGATGATCTCGTTCATCGCGGTGCTGCCGGCCGTCCTGCTGCTGCCGATAGCCGGTGCGATCGCCGACCGGGTCGACCGGCGCAAGATCATGATCGTCACCGACACCGTGGCCGCCGCCGGCATGCTCGGCCTCGGCGTCCTGCTGTGGACGGACCTCCTGGAGGTCTGGCACATCTACATCGTGGCCTGCATCGGCTCCACCTGCGGAGCCTTCCAGCGGCCCGCCTACCTCGCCGCGATCACCCAACTGGTGCCCAAGCGCTACCTCGGCCAGGCCAACGGCCTCGCCCAGCTCGGCACCGGCGCCGGCGACATGATGGCCATCCTGGCCGGCGGCGTCCTGGTCTCCCTGGTCGGCCTGCACGGCGTCGTGCTGTTCGACATGGCCACCTTCCTGATCGGCGTCACCTGCCTGCTGCTGGTCCGCTTCCCGGACGCCATGTTCGACAAGCAGGAGGAGCCGCTGCTGCGCGAGGTGGTCACCGGCTGGCGGTACATCGCGCGCCGGCACAGCCTGGTCGCCATGGTGGTCTTCTTCGTGGTGTTCAACTACCTGTTCGCCGTCGCCACCGTGCTGATCACCCCGATGGTGCTGGCCAACGGAACGCCCTTCCAGCTCAGCGTCATCACCGCCCTCGGCGGCCTCGGCGCGATGATCGGCGCCCTGGCCATGGGCCTGTGGGGCGGCACCCGCCGCCGCACGATCGGCATGATCGGCTTCACCTCGGTGGTCGGCCTCGCCGCCGTCCTCACCGGCAGCCGCCCCGAGACCGCCCTCACCGCCTGCGGACTCTTCGTGCTCTGGGCGGCCATGATGATCCTCAACTCGCACTGGATGTCGCTGATCCAGACCAAGGTCGGGATGGAGCTCCAGGGCCGCGTCCTGGCCACCAACCAGATGCTGGCCATGTCGATGATGCCGCTCGGCTTCCTCACCGCGGGCCCGCTCTCCGACCACGTCTTCGAGCCGCTGATGCGCCCCGGCGGCGCGCTCGCCGACTCGGTCGGCCTGGTGCTCGGCACCGGACCGGGCCGCGGCGCCGGACTGCTGCTCGTGGTGGTCGGCCTGATCCTCACGGTCTGGGGCCTGCTGGGCCTCGCCTACCGGCCGCTGCGGCTGCTGGAGGACATCCTCCCGGACGCGCTGCCGGACGCCGAGATCGGCGACAAGGACGCCATCCAGGCCGAGGCCGACCGGCAGCTCGCCCTCGCCGAGGCCGCCCGCAAGGGCCGCCGCGCACCCGGCTCCGCCCGGGTGCCGCACCCCTCCGGCACGCCCGAACCGGTCGAGGACGACGACTCGGACGACCGGGTGCACGCCTCCACCGGCCGCCGGTAGCAGCACCCGCGCGGACGCGCCCCCGTCCCTCCTCGGCGCAGGAGGGACGGGGGCGCCGCCGTCGCGCTACCGGGCGCGCTTGAAGGCGTAGTTGAACTCCGCCGTGCCGAACGCCCCCATCAGCCGGATCCAGAACGGCATCATCATCTCCATCGCCCGGGCCCCCGTGATGTCGCCCAGGTCGATCACCCACTCCGCCGGCCACCCGAAGGAACCCAGCAGCGCCACCGTGCGCGCCTTGGCGTCCGCGTCGTTCCCGGCCACGAACAGGTTGTGCTCGCCCTCCAGCCGGGCCGGGTCCACCATCAGCGGCGCGGTCAGCGTGTTGAGCGTCTTCACCACCAGCGCCTCGGGGAACTCCCGCTGGATCCGCTCGCCGACACTGTCGGTGTTCACCGGGTCCAGCGTCAGCCCGCCGTCCGGCCCGAAGACCAGCGGGTTGGACAGGTCGATCAGCAGCTTGCCCGCCAGGTGCTCCGCCCCCGCCGCCCGCAGCGCCTCCACCGCCACCGTCCCCGGGGTGGCGTTCAGCAGCACCTCGCCGAACTCCGCGGCCTCCGCGAACGTGCCGTGGTGGCCGCTCGCCCCGGCCTGCCCGACCCACGCCGCGGCGGCCTCGTTGTCCTTGCCGCGCGAACCGAGCGTCACCTCGTGGCCGAGCGCCACCAGCTTGTCCGCGATCGTCCGCGCGACCCCGCCCGTCCCGATGATTCCGTACCGCATCAGCCGTACCCCCTGTCACTCGGACCTCTGCCGCACCGACCATAGATCACCGGGGCCCGCCCGGTCCCGCGAACGCCGCGAACGGCCGACGGCCGAGTGGACCAGCCCGCTGGTGACCGCGCCCGGCCCGCCGAACCATGGCGCCATGAACCGCACCGTCCGGAACCGCACCGTCCGCCCGCCCCGGCGCCTGCCGCGCGCCGCCGCGCTGCTCACCGGCCTCGCCCTGCTCGGCCCGCTCGCCGCCGGCACCGCCCGCGCCGACGTCACCACCGTCTCCTTCGGCACCGACCGCACCGCCTGGGACCGCGCCGAGCCGCTGCTGAGCCCCGCCGAGGTCGACAGGTCCGACTTCGGCGTCCGCTTCTCCACCCAGCTCAACGGCCAGGTCTTCGCCCAGCCGCTGGTGATCGGCGACCTCGTCGTCACCGCCACCGAGACCAACCACGTGTACGGCGTCGACGCCAGGACCGGGAGGATCGTCTGGCACCGCGAGATGGGCCCGGCCTGGCCCTCCGCCGCGATCGGCTGCTCCGACCCCGGCCCCAACGTCGGCACCACCTCGACCCCGGTGTACGACCCCGCCACCGGCACCGTCTACCTCACCAGCAAGGTGAGCGACGGCCCCGACGACCACCACCCGCACCACTACGTGCACGCCCTCGACGCCCGCACCGGCGCCGAGCGCAGCGGCTGGCCGGTCACCGTCCAGGGCGACCCGGTCAACGCCCCCGGCAAGCCGTTCAACGCCTACCGCTCCCTCCAGCGCGCCGGGCTGCTGCTGCTCGACGGCCGGCTCTACTTCGGCTTCGGCTCGCTCTGCGGCATCGGCGACTACATCGGCATGGTGGCCGGCCTCGACACCCGCACCCGCGGGCTCACCCTGTTCTCCACCGTCGCCGGCTCCGACACCCAGCGGGCCTCGGTCTGGATGTCCGGCGGCGGCCTGGTCTCCGACGGTCCCGGCCGCTTCTTCCTCACCACCGCCAACGGCCAGGGCGCCGGCGCCTCACCCGCCCCCGGGCCCGGCAACCGCCCGCCCGGCGGCCTCGGCGAGTCGGTGATCCGCTTCGGCGTCCGCGCCGACGGCTCCTTCGCCCCCGAGGACTTCTTCAGCCCCACGAACAACGCCACCCTCGACAGGCGGGACACCGACCTCGGCTCCGGCGGCCCGGTCGCCCTGCCGGCCGGCTTCGGCACCGCCGCGCACCCGCGCCTGATGGTCCAGGTCGGCAAGGACGGCCGGATCTTCCTGCTCGACCGCGAC
Source organism: Kitasatospora putterlickiae (assembly GCF_039527695.1). NCBI lineage: Bacteria > Bacillati > Actinomycetota > Actinomycetes > Kitasatosporales > Streptomycetaceae > Kitasatospora > Kitasatospora putterlickiae. Next base: position 13,064 of record NZ_BAAAKJ010000083.1, on the reverse strand, counting down.
GACCTCGGCGGCATGGGCCAGGGCCCGAACGGCACCGACAAGGTGGTCGGCCTCACCGGCCCCTACGGCGGCGTCTGGGGCCATCCGGCGGTCTGGGGCGGCGACGGCGGCTACGTCTACACCGTCGAGAACTACGGCAAGCTGCGGGCCCTCAAGTACTCGGTGAGCGCGGCCGGCCTTCCCCGGCTGACCAGCGCCGGCACCAGCGCCGAGGACTTCCTCAAGATGTCCGGCTCACCCGTGGTCACCTCCGACGGCACCCGCGGCGGCTCCGCCCTGGTCTGGGTCATCTGGTCCGGCACCGGCCAGTACGGCGAGGGCGGCGAACTGCGCGCCTACGACGCCGTGCCGGTCTCCGGCACCCTGAGGCTGCGCCGCTCCTTCCCCCTCGGCACCGTCAGCAAGTTCTCCGTCCCCGCCACCGACAAGGGCCGCATCTACGTCGGCACCAAGGACCACCACCTGGTCGCCCTCGGCCGCCCCTCCGCCTTCGCCTGAGGGC
>NZ_BAAAKJ010000083.1:11609-12541 GCF_039527695.1 Kitasatospora putterlickiae | reverse complement strand
CGCGGGCGGTCCACCGGGAGGCACGGTGCGGTGCGCTCACAGCCGGGCGGTCACCGTCTTGGGGCGCTGGTACTCGTGGAGGGCGAGGATCGAGAGGTCGGTGCCCTGCCCGGAGGCGCCGCGGCCGCCGTGGGGGAGTTCGGCGCTCTGGGCGAGGTGGCAGTTGATCCAGGTCTCGCCGGCGTTCAGACGGGCGGTGAGGTCGAGGGCGGCGGACAGGTCGGCGGTCCACACACCGGCGCCGAGTGCCTGCGGCACGGCGTTGGCGAGGGCGAGGGCGGCCTCGACGGTCGGGGCGTGCTGGACGGTGAGCAGCGGGCCGAACACCTCCTCGACCACCGCCGGGTCGTCGTCCGGCAGGTCGGCGAGCAGCCGGGCGGGGCGCCAGAGGCCGTCGGCGCGGCCGGGGGCGGGCAGCGAGCGCTTGGCGGCCGAGGCGGCGAGGATCCGGTCGTAGCGGGCGGCCTGGTCGGCGTTGTTGAGCGGGCCGAAGTCGCGGCCGGCCTCGCGTTCGCCGAGCGCGGCGGCGAGCGCCTCGACGGTCCGCTCGTAGTGCCCGGTGAGGGTGATCACCCGGGCGGGCGCGGCGCAGCTCTGCCCCGCGTTGTAGGTGCAGGCGGCGGCGAGCGCGGACCAGGTGTGCTCGGGGGCGTCCGGCAGCACCAGGACGGGGCTGTTGCCGCCGAGTTCCAGACTGACCCGGCGGTGGCCGGCCCGGGCGGCGATGTCGGCGCCGGCGGCCGCGCTGCCGGTGAAGGCGATCAGGTCGACGTCGGCGGTGACCAGCAGCCGGCCGGTCTCCCGGTCGCCGGGCAGTGCGGTGAGCACGCCCTCGCCGAGCGCCTCGGCGGCGTGCGCGGCGAGCAGTGTCGCGGAGTCGGGGGTGGTCTCGGCGGGCTTGACGATGACCGTGTTCCCGGCGGCGAGCGCCG
>NZ_BAAAKJ010000083.1:2596-11603 GCF_039527695.1 Kitasatospora putterlickiae | reverse complement strand
GGCGCCGCGCCAGGCGGCCATCTGCAGCGGGAAGTTCCACGGGACGACGGCCGCCACCACGCCGACCGGCTCCCAGCGCACCCAGCTCTCGTGGCCCGTCAGGTAGCGGCCGGCGGCGGGCGCGGTGCCGGTGCGCGCGGCGCCCGCGTAGAACCGGAACAGGTCGGCGACCTCGCGTATCTCCGAGGCCGCCTCCGCCTCCGGCTTGCCGGTGCCGGCCTGCTCCAGCACGGTGTACTCGGTGAGGTGGCGCTCGATCAGGTCGGCGAGCGCGTCCAGCCGGCGTTCGCGCTCGCGCGGGGTGAGCGCGCGCCAGCGCGGGGCGGCGGCCCGTGCGCGGCCCACCGCCCCGGCGACCTGTCCGCCGCGCGCCGGGACGAGCGTGCCCCGGGTGTGGCCGGTGCGCGGGTCGGTCAGGTGGAACTCGGGCGCTTCGGGGGAATCGGTGGTCGGTGCCATGACGGGGCCTCCCGGGCCGGGGCAGCAGAGGACGGGACGGTCAACGGGGTCACAGATCGTAGGCGCGCAGCCAGAGTTCGAGGGTGAGCACCAGCCAGAGCTTGCCGCCCTGGCGCGGCAGCAGGGTGCCTTCGCGGCGCATCCAGGTGCGGACGGTGTCCGGGCGGACCAGTCCGCGCTCGCGGGCGGTGCGTCCGAGCAGCAGCTCGCCGGACAGCTCGCGCAGCGGCCCGTGCAGCCACTGCTGGACCGGCACCCGCATGCCGCTCTTCGGCCGGTCGACGACCGCCGCGGGCAGCAGGTCCCGCACGGCCTCCTTGAGCACCCACTTCTCCACCGTGCCGCGCAGCTTGAGGGTCGGGGGAGTGGCGAAGGCGTGGTCGACGACCCGCCGGTCGAACAGCGGCGAGCGGCCCTGCACCCCGCGCGAGGCGGTGAGCCGTTCGACCTTGGTGAGGATGTGGTGGGCGCCCTTGGTCCGCAGGTTGCAGTGCAGCAGCTGGTTGAGCAGCGCGTGCATCGGCCCGGGGGCCAGGTAGGGGGCGACGAAGCGGCGCGGCCGCGGCTCGCCGGCCAGGGCGCGCAGGGCGTCGGCGGTGAGCAGCCGGGGCAGGTCCTCGTAGCACTTGCGGTAGGAGCGCAGATAGGCCTCGGCCCGCGCCTCGGGCGCCGGGTCGTCCCGGTGCATCTCGTGCACCAGCATCGGCAGGTTCTTCGGCCCGCCGTACACCGGGTCGCCGCCCTCGCCGTTGAGCGAGACGGTGAGCCCGTCGGCGGCGACGGCCTCGGCGAGCATGAGGTTGGGGACGGTCAGCGGGTCGCCGACCGGGCTGTCCAGCAGGGCGACGGTGTCGGCGAGCCGGGCGGCGACCTCCTCGCCGGAGACGGTGAGGATCCGGTGCCGGGTGCCGCAGTGGCCGGCGACCAGACCGGAGTACCCCAGCTCATTGGGCAGCCGGTCGCCGAAGCTGATCGAGTAGGTGTGCACCGGCCGGTCGTGCAGCCGGGCGGCGAGCGCGGTGACCAGTGAGCTGTCCACGCCGCCGGAGAGCAGTACCCCGACCGGCTCGCCGGCCGGCAGCAGCCGNNNNCCCCCGCCGGGCGGTGGCCGCTTCGAGCAGGGCGCGCAGCTCCTCGGCGTACGTCTCGGCCGGCGGTGCCTCGCCCTCGGGCAGCCGCTCGGCGGGCTCCCAGAACGGCTCCTGGCGGGCGGAACCGTCGGCGGCGAGGCGCAGCACCCGGCCGGGCAGCGCCTCGTGGACGCCGCGCAGCAGGGTCTCCTCGCCGGGCAGGTAGGCGAAGGTGAGGAAGGAGCGGACGGCGGCCAGGTTGAGGCCGGTGCCGAGGGCGGGCCAGTGGCGCAGGGCGCGCAGCGAGGTGGAGGCGGCCCAGCAGCCGTCGGCGCGGGCGTAGAACAGGGTGCGGGTGCCGGTGTGGTCGCGGATCAGCACGAGGTCGGCGCCGTCGACGACGGCGAGCGCGAACATGCCGTCGGCCCGCCGCAGGCCGTCCGCGCCGAGCCGCAGCCACACGCGCAGCAGCAGTTCGCCGTCCGGGCAGCCGTCGGGCGCCGGGGCGCCGGCCGAGGCGAGGGCGGTGAGCAGGTCGGGCCGGTTGTGCAGGGTGACCTCGCCGACGGCGGTGGTGCCGTCGACGGTGAACGGGCCGGTGGCGAAGCCGGGTTCGGCGGGGAGCAGGGCGGCCTGGGCGCCGGCGGGCGCGCGGGAGCCGGTGAGCGCGGCGAGGTGGGTGCGGGCCCGGTCGGCGTCGGGGCCGGCGCAGGCGCAGCAGCGGGGCATGGTGGTGCGGTGCCTTTCGTCGAGGGGCGGCCCGCGCCGGGACGGGCGGGCGGGGCCGGGAGCCGGTGGCGGCTCAGCCGAAGTCGTCGCCGTCCCAGCCGTCGTCGGAGTCGTTCCAGTCGCCGAAGTCGTCGTCGGCGGCCGGGTCGACGGCGGCGGGGTCGTCGTGGCCCACCGCGGCCTCCCCACCGCCCCCGTCCCCGCCCCCGCCGGAGGAGGAGGACGAGTCGGCGGACTGCTGCCGGGCCTGCGCGCGCAGTTCCTCCTCCTCGTCCTCCGACAGGGCGTCCGGCGGCAGCTGCGCGGCGGTGATCGCGGCGACGCCGGCCACGCCGAGGGCGCCGACCACGACCCCGAGCCGCCCGCCGAAGGAGCTGCGGTTGAGGGTGACCAGCCCGCCGCCCCACACGGTGCGCCCGTAGCCGATGTCGCGGCCGTACTCGGCGGTGCCGTCCGCGTAGCGCCGCTTGACCAGGTCGCGGCCGAGGGGTTCGTCGATACCGGTGCGGCCGAGGCTGTCGTGCCAGTGGATTTGCCGGTCGGTGCCGCGCCGGCGCCACTCGCTGCGGCCGTCCTCGTACCGGCGGTGCACTTGGCCGTCCGCCAGCAGTTCGTCGCGGTAGCCGAGGTGGCGTGCGTTGCTCATGGGTGCGGGGTCCTCACGGATCGGGACGGGTCGGGCGGGTCGAGGGGGAGGCGGGTCCGGGCGTTCAGCCGGCGGGCCAGCTGAGGAAGCCGCTGCCGCGCGCGTTGCGCACGCGCCGGCTCAGCGGGGTGCGGCGCGGTCCGGCCGTGCCGCCGCCGCGGAGTTGGCGGATCACGGTGTGCAGCAGCCGGGCCGGGGGCACGGCGGCCAGTTCGATGGTGCGGCCGCTGCCCAGCCAGGCCCGCTCCTCGGGGCGCAGCCCGGCGGGCAGCGGGCCCCGGTAGCCGTGCGGGCCGCGTCCGGAGGTCAGGTGCAGGGTGGTGGCGTGCCGGGGCACCAGGCCCATCGAGCGCACCCGGACGTCCCGGGCGGCGCCTGGCCCGTACGCGGCCCGGACGTCCTCGAAGCGGGCGAGCCCCGACGGGCTGGCGTCGTGCAGCACGTGCACGACGGCGCCCCCGGCCCGCTCCAGCCCGGCCACCAGCCGTTCGTCGAGCGGCAGGTCGCCGGCCGCGACGATCGGGCAGGCGGCCTCCAGGTGCAGGTCGTTGGCGAGCAGCATCGCGGTGATCTCCCGGCTCTGGCAGACCAGCAGCCGGGGCAGCCCGTAGTCGTAGAGGTCGGACTCCGCGGCGGCGGCGGCCGGGCGCGGGCCGGTCGGATGGGGCGCGGGCGGCGCGAGCAGGCCGGGCAACTCCGCGCGGCGCGCGGCGAGCGCGGCCGCGAACCGGGAGTACCGGACCGGGGGCGCCAGCGTGTACGGGATCCGGCGCGGCCCGGCGTGCAGCGGCTGGAGCACCCGGCACAGCTCGTAGTAGAGCTGGCGCTCGGTGTACCGCAGCCCGCCGGGCGCCCCGGCCCGGGCGGCGGCGACGGTCAGCGCGCCGTCCAGCAGCGGATGCGGGGTCATTCGGTTCCTGCCTCTCCTCGTCCCCGCCGTCACGCGGGGCCCTTGCCGAGGTCCGGCCCGGGTTCGGGCCAGGTCATGAAGCCCACGGCGAGCGCCCGCCGGCGGGTCTCGACCGGGGTCTCCGGCCGTTCCGCCTCCGGGGAGCGCGCCGACGGCGCGGTGATCCGTTCGGCGGCCCGGTCGGCGACCGCCATCAGCCGCTTGGGCGGCAGCGCGGCCAGCGGGGTCCACCAGCCCGCGGCGAACCAGTCGCGCTGGCTGCCGGTCAGCTCCGGCACCTCGCGCTCCAGCCGCGCGTACAGCTCCCGTGGCCGGTGCAGGTCGCGCAGCAGCGTGTACTTGTGCTCGTCGACCAGCACGGTGCGCACCGACAGCCCGGCGTCCAGCACCCGCCGACCGGCGCGCGCCGCCCGCGCCTCGGCGACCAGCAGGTGCCCCTGCGGCGAGGCGTCGTGCAGCACCACCAGCGGCAGGCCCGCCGGGACGGCCCGCAGGTTGTTGACGATCAGCGCGCGGTGGCGCTCGGCGTAGCCGTTGGCGCGCAGGAACACGCGGACGGTGAGGTCCGGGCAGAACAGGGCGAACGCCGGGTCGGCGGGCGGTGGTCCGGGCGGTACCAGCGTGTCCTCCACCAGGCCGGCCGGCAGCGCGCCGTAGACCGCCCGCCAGCGGTTCAGCACGGTGTCCCGGAACGCGTCCTGGGTCCACCGCGACTCCACCGAGGTGTCCGGCGCGGGGACGCCCGACAGCACCAGCCGGCGGATGCCGAAGCCGATCAGCGTGATCCCGACCAGCACGGCCACCGGGGCGAAGCCGATGTCGATCAGCGGGACGGCCATCAGGAGCGCGATCAGCCCCGGGACGATCAGCCCGGCCGCGCTGCCCTTCTCGGCCCGGAACCTCTGCGGCGGCCGGCCCCGGTGCTGCAGGGCGTAGTTCAACTGCCCGCTGGTGACGGTCAGCCGGCCCTCGTCGGAGAGCTTCGCCGTCACCTTGCGGATCCGCACGTCGTGCAGGCCGAGGCCGTCGAGCTTCGGGTCGAGGGCGAACTCCTCGCGGCAGTACGAGCAGCGGCGCTTGGGGCGCTGGCGCTGGAGCAGGTCCTTCGAGCAGTGCGGGCAGATCATCGCGGCACCTCCGGCACCGGCCAGCTGAGGAATCCGACATGACGGTTCAGCGCCCGTTCGGCGGCCCGCTCGGCCATCGCCAGGAGCCGTTTGGGCGGGACGGCGGCGAGCGGGCTCCACAGGCCCGCCCCGAACCAGGCGCGCTCCGCCCCGGTGAGGCCCGGCAGCCGCCGCAGCAGCGCCTCCAAGGGCTCACGCCGCTGGTGCTCGTACAGGTGGAGGGCCCGGTCCGGTGCCGTCAGGACGGCGCGCGCCGACAGGCCGGCGTCCACCACCGGGCCGCCCGGCCGCGTGGCGCGGACCTCGGCGGCCAGCAGGCAGCCCTGCGGCGAGGCGTCGTGCAGCACCACCACCGGCACGTCGTCGGGGAGTTCGCCGGGAGTGGCGACGAGCAGGGCCCCGTACCGCTCGGGGAAGGCGTTGGCGTGCAGGAAGGCGGTCACCGTCGGGTCGGGGCAGAGCACCGCGAGGGCCGGCGGGCCCCCGGGCACGACGGGCGTGACGGCGGAGTCCTCGACCACGCCCGCCGGGAGGCCGCCGTAGACCTGGACCCACCGGTCCGTGATCGTGCCCCGGAACGCCGCGACGCTCCAGGCGGTGTGCTCGGCCAGCGGCGTGGTCCACCCCTCCTGCTCCCGCCACAGGGCGTCCCGCCGTTCCTCCCAGGCCAGATCGGCCTGCTTCCAACGGCGCACGATCCCTCGGCGCCGCGCCAGCCGGAGCGCCGGTTTCGCCATCGTCACGAGCAGGCCGAGCCCGAGGCAGACGGCCAGGACGGTGATCACGATGAGGGCGGGGAGGTGCACCGCGAGGACGTAGGCGACGACCAGCGAGACGACGCCGAGGCCGAGGCCGAGGGACACGTCGGCGACGCCGTCGAAGTGGGGGCTCGGCGGCCGCCCCGGCGGGACNNNNGCCCGCCCCCGCTCCTGGTGCGCCCAGCGGAGCTGTTCGACCGTCAGCGGGATCCGCCCGCCGTCGCCGAGCCGCTCGACGGTGCGCTTCAGACGGAGGTCCTGCAGGCCGTTGGTGAGCTTCGGCTCCAGGGCGAACGGCCGCCGGCAGCGCCCGCAGACCCGGCCCGTGCGTTCGCGGGCGAGCAACCGGGCCTCGCAGTGCGGGCAGATCATCGCGAGCCGTCCTCCAGCGCCGCCGCCAGCCGGCGCAGCCCGGCGGCCAGCCGCTCCCGCCGGCCGACCGGCCCGATCCGCTGCCCGCGCTCCACCGCCCGCAGCGCCTGGGCGAGTTCGTCCTCCGAGCGGCGCTCGGCCTCGGCGGCGGTGATCGCGTAGTCCTCGTGGTCGATGCCGTACCCGGTGTTGGCGGCCAGGATGTTGAGCGGTTCGCGGCCCCGGTTGGCGAAGGAGTGCGGCATCAGCTCGGGTATCCGGATCAGCAGCCCGGGCGTCAGCGGGACGTCGACCACCCGGCGCCGCTCGGCGTCGTACAGGCCGCAGGCGGCGTGGCCGAGGCTGAGCACCAGGTGCTCGCCGCCGTGCGCGTGCGGCGTGAAGGCGCTGCGCGGCGCGACGATGCCGAGCTTGTAGGTGGCGTTCGACGGCCGCTCCGGCGAGGTCTTGGCGTCACCGACCAGGTAGTGGGCGAACTGGCCCTCGTCGATGAACCGGAGCAGTTCCTCGCCGGCCGGCCCGTGGGCCGCGCCGGGTCCCAACTCGCGGGCGCCGTCGCGGTCGGCGAGCAGCACGCGGCCGTCCGGGCGCAGCCGGTACAGCTCCGCGCCGGCCGGCAGCCGCCCGGCGAGCCGTTCGAGTTCCCGCAGACCGGACCGTACGGACATCGGCCACCCCACCCCCACCTCGACCTGTGCGACGTCATCCCCGGTGACGCGGGCCGCCGCGCGGCCGGTTCCCGCGGTCGGGGACCGGCGTTGCGGATCCTACGCAGCCGAGGTGACATCGCCCAGGGGATCAGGGGTCAACGGCCGCGGGCCACCACGAAGTCCGGCAGCGCGGAGAGGAACGCCAGGGCCCGCGCCGCCTCCTCGTCCTCCGGTTCCGGCGCCCCCGCCAGCACCGCCCCGACCTCCCGGCCGGCGGCCGCCACCAGCCCGGCCGCCGCCTCCCGGGCGTGCGCCACGCAGTCGTAGGCCGCCATCCGGTCGAGCAGCCAGGCCACCTCCTCCGCCGCCCCGGGGCCGCGCCGCGCCCGGGTGAGGCTCAGATGGCGCACCACCCGGGCCCGTTCGGCGGGGGTGGCGCGCTCCAGCAGCCGGATCAGCATCAGGGTGCGCTTGCCCTCCCAGAGGTCCCCGGCGATCTCCTTGCCGTACTCCTCGGCCTCGCCGGTGAGGTTGAGCACGTCGTCCTGGATCTGGAAGGCGGCGCCCAGGTACCAGCCGAACCGGTCCAGCCGGGTCGCGTCGGCGCCCGCGCCCCCGGCGACCAGCAGGCCGGAGCGGCAGGGGTAGAGGAAGGTGTACCAGGAGGTCTTCTTCAGGCACATCCGGTAGTAGTCGGAGCCGGTCAGCGCGCAGACGTTGTCCCGGATCCAGGCGATCTCCAGGGCCTGGCCCTCCAGGGACTGGCGGCACATCAGCTCGGTCTCCTCGAACAGCCGCCAGGCCAGTTCCCCGCCGAGCGCCCGCCGGTTGGCCATCACCCGGCGCAGGCCGAGCAGGTTGGTCGCGTTGCCGACGTTCAGCGCGACCTCGACGCCGTACCGGGCGGGGAGGGTGGGCGCGCCCCGGCGCAGCTCGCTGCCGTCCTGGATGTCGTCGTGGACCAGGAAGGCGTTGTGGAACAGCTCCACGGTCACGGCCGGGTTGAGCGCCCGTTCGGACCGCCCGCCGAAGGCCGCGCAGGTGGCCAGGCAGAGCGCCGCCCGCAGGCCCTTGCAGGGGCGGGTCGGGTAGTCGGCGGCCAGTTCGTAGAGGTAGGGCGGGCTCTGCTCGGGGATGTGGCGCAGGAGTTCGGCGAGGGTCCGCTCGCGGTAGCGGGCCAGCACGTGTTCGACCAGCGGCGCGCCGAGGGCGGGGGACGGTGCCGGGGCCGTCACCCCTGCGGCCGCCCGTCCGGCTCGGCGCCGGGCGCACCGTCGGGGCCGTCGGCCGGGCGGGCCGCGCGCCGCGGTCCGAAGGCGTCCTGCAGGCCCCGGTTGGCGAGGCCGGGGGCGAGCGAGCCGAGGCGCAGCAGCAGGTCGACGACGTCGTGGGCGTTGGCGGTGAGCCGCTGGGCGTGCTCGGAGACCTCGCCGGTGGTGCCGGTGAGCACCCGCTCGCTGACCGCGTCGATGAGCTGGTGGGTGTTCTCCGAGACCCGGCGCACCAGCTGGTCGAACTCCTCCTGGTCGACCCGGTGCTCCATGGTCAGCCGCTCCGTCGCCACCTTGGCGTCGGCGAGTCCGGCGGCCAGTTCGCGCTCCAGGACGGCCGCGGCCTCCATCACCGCGCGCGAGCCCTGCTCGCCCAACTCGCTGAACCGACCGGCGTCGGGCATGGCTGACCTCCTGGTTCACGGGCTGAGTCGGGCGCCGGCGGGGCGCCGCCTTGATCGCCGATGGTACACGGACGTGTGCGGAGCGTGTCCACGGCGGCGCGGGGGTGGTGGTCGACGTCGGTGCGTGCGGGGGTGCGCCGCTGCCGCCCGGCGTGCGGCGTGGATCGCGCGCCGCCTGCCGCCCGGGCGGCTCCCGGGGCCGCGCCGCGGCGGTCCGGCGAGTCGGTGGCCGGGTGCCCGCTGGTCACTGGTAGTGATGGCCTGGTCGCGGGGCGCTCCGCCGGAAGGGGGGCGGGCGGAACCCGCACGGGACCCACACGGGACACCTCGGTACGGCGTGGCACGGCGCGGTACGGCACGGGACAGGGAGCGGTCATGGGTGGCAGGCAGCGTCCGCCGAAGGCGCGGAACGTCGGGTCGGTGGTCGACACCGGAGCGGAGATCGCGAGGTTGGAGGGCTACCTCGCCTGGGAGGCGGAGGTCGCGGCGGCCGAGCGGGACGCCCGGGCCTTCGCCGACCGCTTCCCCTGGCTCATGGCGGACGACCGCGAGGCGCTGGAGCGGGCCTACGCCGACGACCGGCTCCGGTACGCGGAGGAGGTCGTCGACCG
>NZ_BAAAKJ010000083.1:0-2531 GCF_039527695.1 Kitasatospora putterlickiae | reverse complement strand
CGCCGCACACCCTCGGGTGCGCGGCGGGCCCGTGCGCGCGGCCCTCAGTGGTGGCCGCTGCCGACCTCCCGGTGCTCCTCGGCGGTCGGCTTGGCGATCTGGGCGCCCTCGCCGTAGAAGCCGCGGGAGAGCTTGGCCCGGGCGCGCTTCCACACCGACACCTTGCGGGCCACCCCGTTCTCGTCCACCTCGGGCGGGAGCACGACCGGCTGCGGCTGGTCGTGCGAGGTGAGGGTGTAGAGCCGCTCCGGCGGCAGCGGGGCGTGCACCTCGACGAACTCGCCGTGCTGCAGCCGCTTGATGACGCCGGTCTCGCGGCCGTGCAGCACCTTCTCCCGGTCCCGCCGCTGCAGTCCCAGGCACCAGCGCTTGGTGATCACGAAGACGATCACCGGGCCGATGAAGAAGCCGATCCGGGCCGCGATGGTGATCGCGTTGATCGACAGGTGGAAGTGGGTGGCGAGCAGGTCGTTGCCGCCGGCCGCGAGCAGGATCAGGTACTCGGCGATCCAGGCGGCGCCGAACGCGGTGCGCACCGGGGCGTTGCGCGGCCGCTCGGCGATGTGGTGCTCGCGCCTGTCCCCGGTGATCCAGCCCTCCAGGAACGGGTACGCCCAGATCGCCACCAGCACCAGCGGGAAGATCACCAGCGGCACGAACACGCCCATCACGAGCGTGTGGTCCCAGAGGCCGATCTCCCAGCCCGGCATGATCCGGATCAGGCCCTCGGAGAAGCCCATGTACCAGTCCGGCTGGGCGTCGGTGGACACCTGGTCGGGCCGGTAGGGGCCGTAGGCCCAGATCGGGTTGACGGTGGCGATCGCGGCCATCGCCGAGACCACGCCGAACACCAGGAAGAAGAAGCCGCCGGCCTTGGCCATGTAGACCGGCATCAGCGGCATGCCGACCACGTTCTCGTTGGTCCGGCCGGCCCCGGCGAACTGGGTGTGCTTGTGGTAGAAGACCAGGATCAGGTGGGCCACCAGCAGGCCCAGCATGATGCCGGGGATCAGCAGGACGTGCACCGTGAAGAGCCGGGGCACGATGATGGTGCCCGGGAACTGGCCTCCGAACATGAACATCTCGAAGTACGTTCCGATGATCGGCACGGCGAGCACCGCGCCCTCCATGAACCGGATGCCGGTGCCGGAGAGCAGGTCGTCGGGCAGCGAGTAGCCCATGAAGCCGTCGAACATGCCGAGGATCAGCAGGCCCGCGCCGAACAGCCAGTTGAGCTCGCGGGGCTTGCGGAAGGCGCCGGTGAAGAAGACCCGGAACATGTGCACGAACATGGCGGCCACGAAGACGATCGCGGACCAGTGGTGGATCTGGCGGATCAGCAGGCCGCCGCGGATCTCGAAGCTGATGTTCAGCGTCGAGGCGTAGGCCTCGGACATCATGATGCCCTTGAGCGGGACGTAGCTGCCCTCGTAGGTCACCTCGCCCATCGACGGGACGAAGAAGAGGGTTAGCCAGACACCGGTCAGGATGATGATCAGAAAGGTGTAGAGGCAGATCTCGCCCAGCATGAAGGACCAGTGGTCCGGGAAGATCTTGCGCAGGTTGGTCTTGGACAGGGCGTAGATGCCGAGGCGTCCGTCGGTCCAGTCGGCGAGCGCCTCGACCTTGTTGGCGGGCGCCGCGCGGGTGCTGGTGGCCGGCCCCGGGCTCGGCTGCTGCTCGGCTCTCACGACGGGCTCCCCGGTGTCGGCCGCGGCACGTCCCGGGCGCCCGGCCGTGAAACGGCCGGCCGATGGAGTGATGTGATCATCGGACCTCTCGATACGGGGGTGCCGGGCAGGCCGGCGCGCGGATCCGGCGACCCGCCGCCCCGTTGCTCAAAGTGATGGAGCGCTTACTCTGTCATGCTGTCGGGAGCACGCCGACTGTGCACGTCCATCGGCCCGTCCGGCCGCTCGTGTCGGCCCGTCCGGGGGTCCGCCGCCCCGCTCCGGGGGTCGGCCGCGGCCTCGATGCTGCGCTCGGGTGCTGTTGGCGGCGCGGCGAAGCGTGTCGGCGCGCGCCGCGCCCCGGGAGGGTGCGGGACCGGGCCTACGCTGCGCCAATGGTGGAACACCGGCAACTCTTCGAGGACGTGACAGCCGACCTGGCCAGGGCCGGCTTCGACACCGGGCGCGGGCCGTCGGGCCTGCGGATCGACCGGGGCCCGCAGGGGGTGGTGATCGGCTGGCCGCCCACCGACGGCCCGGCCGACGACCCGCCGCCCGCCGAGGGCATCCGGGCGGCGGTCACCGGCACCGTCGCGGCGGTGCTGCGCGAGACCGGCTACCGGGTGGCGGAGGTGGGGTCCGACGAACTGATCGTCACCGGCGGGCCCGCCCCGGCCGTTCCGCCGGAAGCGGCGGAGGACCTCGCGCGCGAGCCCGCCGCCGTCCCCGAGCAGTGGTGGGGCTGACCGGCCGCCGGATTGCCGCTGCTCCCGGCCGGGTGCAACCATGAGGTTGCAACCGCAGGTGACGGCCGAGGAGCAGCCCCATGAACGACACCGCGACGGCGGACCGCGGCCCCGG
>NZ_BAAAKJ010000082.1:6985-8144 GCF_039527695.1 Kitasatospora putterlickiae | reverse complement strand
GCCGTGCCCACGCTGCGAACCGCGTGGCCGGTGTCGGTCAGGTGGCGGATGACCCGGCGCGGGCCGAGGACGGCGCCGCCCTGGGAGCCGAGGGACTTGGAGAGGGTCACGGTGGTGACGACGTCGGGCGCCCCGGCGAGTCCCGCGGCGGCGGTGGCACCCGTGCCGCCGGGCCCGAGGACGCCCAGCCCGTGCGCGTCGTCGACGAGCAGCGCGGCCCCGTACCGCCGCGTCGCGACGGCGAGTTCGGCGAGCGGCGCGGCGTTGCCGTCGACCGAGAACACCGAGTCGGTGACCACCAGGGCACGGCGGTGGTCACGCCCGGCCAGCACCTCGGCGACGGCCCCCGGGTCACTGTGCGGGGCCCGGCGCACGTCCGCGCGGGCGAGCCGGCAGCCGTCGATCAGCGAGGCGTGGTTGTAGGCGTCGGAGACGATGAGCGTGTCCGGGTCGGTGAGCGCGGTGAGCGCGGCCAGATTGGCGGTGTACCCGGAGGAGAACACCAGCGCCGCCTCGGCCCCGCAGAAACCCGCGAGTTCCTCCTCCAACTCGGTGTGCAGCGCGGTGGTCCCCGTCACCAGCCGCGACCCGGTCGCACCGGCACCCCACCGCAACGCGGCATCGGCGGCGGCCCGGGTGACCACCGGGTGCCGGGTGAGCCCCAGGTAGTCGTTCCCCGCGAGGTCCAGCACCCCGTCCTCGGCACCCCGGCTCCGCAACGTCCTGGTCAGCCCGGCCCGGGCCCGCTGCCCGGCACTCTCGTCGAGCCAGTCGAAGACGGCGGCGGGATCGGCGGCGACATCGGCGGCCTCGAACGCGGTGCGGTTGACCATGCCCGGCACTCTGGCACGCCCCCATCCCCCGGGCAACGTGCTCCAGAGCACACCGTCGAGCACGGGAACCCTCCAAGCGGCACTTGAATTAACTCTCAATTCACCCTTCGTTCATTTTTCAGTATTCGTCTTCCGATTCCAGCAAAACCGGCCGGTCGTTCGCACTCCGCCGGTAATGTCCCCACGAGTCGAACAGTCCTGGGGGGACGTCGTGGCAGACCTCGAATTCGAGCGACGGATGAATCCGTGGCTCTTCGACAGTTCCGGAAACCTCACCGCGGAGGCGAAGAAACAGTTCCCCGACCTCGCGGCGGCGGCCACCGGGG
>NZ_BAAAKJ010000082.1:0-6961 GCF_039527695.1 Kitasatospora putterlickiae | reverse complement strand
CGTCATCCCGCCGGCCGGCGGCGGACCGTCCGTCAAGGCGAACCCCGGGATGATCCGCCAGGCCGGCACCAACGCCGGAGCCCTGCGCGAGTCCGTCCGCACCGAGTGCGCACAGCCCTCGGCGCACGTCACGAGCGCGGTCTCCTCGCTGGCGGGCTGGAACCTCTCCACCGCCCTCAACACCGCGTGGAGCGTCTGGTCGGGCCAGGCCCACACGCTCGGGGAAGCCGTCGGAACGATCGGCAAGAACCTGCACACCACCGCGCAGAACTACGACAGCACCGAGACCGCGATCCACAGCCAGTTCGCGCAGCAGCGCTGAGGAAGGGACGGGGCGGAACACCGCCATGGTGACGTACACCCAGCTCCAGAAGGTCGACCTCGCCGCCCTCAGCGCGGCGGCGGGCGACTTCGAGAAGATGGTCCGCAGCTGGGACCTCTCGACCAAGATGCAGAACGAGGTGATCGGCCCGGTCCAGCAGTCCGGCTGGACCGGCCCGAGCTCCGAGTCCGCCGCCACCGCCCTCACCCAGGCGCGCGACCAGATCCGCGCCGCCTTCGAAGAGGCCTCGGCGATCGCGCGCACGCTGCGCGACGCGCACGACGAGTTCGCCGCCGCGAAGAAGGACCTCCAGGTGGCCGTCCAGCACGCCACCGAGAAGGGACTGACCGTCGCCGACGACGGCAGCGTCCACTGGCCACCGGCCACCGACGCGGCCGACAAGCACGACCTCGACTACGCCGAGACCCAACGGGCGAGCGCCCAGGCCTCCGCCCAGGAGATCGGCAAGGCGCTGGACCGGGCCACCGAGGCCGACTCGGCCGCCGCCCTGGCCCTGGCGATGGACACCGGCAACGACACCAAGAGCTTCAACAGCAACCCGCTGGGCAGCGTCGCCGACGCGGAGGCCAAGCAGGCCGCCCAGATCCTCAGCCTCGGCAGCGCCGCCAGCGACACCCAGCTCGCGCAGTTGCAGGCCCTGCTCCAGCACCACTCCGGCGACCCCCGGTTCGCCACCGCCTTCTACGGCGGCCAGGACCCGGGCACCTTCCTCGCCTCCTACGGCGCGCTCGCGCAGAGCGGCGACTTCGCCGGCAGCCCCCTCCGCAAGGACGCCATCAAGGGCATCCAGGAGGGGCTCGGCCTCACCCTGGCCACCGCCACCAACACCGGACAGCAGCCGCACCTGCCCCCGGACTGGGGCGACCGGCTGCGACGGGCCGGCAGCCGGCACATCCAGCTCGCGCCCGGCGCCGACTACGACTCCAGCCCGTACGGCTACCAGATCCTCGGCAACGTCCTGAAGCACGGCAACTACGACGCCGCGTTCCTGAAGCCGATCGCCGAGCGTCCGTCGAGGACGCGCTCCGTGACGCGGCGACCCGGGCCGGCCTCGAACGGAACTACCTCAACGACCTGGGCCCCGCCCTGGAAGGCCAGATCAAGGGCGCGTTCGGCAACGGCATCGGAATCCCATGGCAGGTCACCCATCCGGAGAAGGAGAACTGAGACGGTGCGGCGCTACAGCGGGCGGCTCGCGGTCGCAGCCATGGCCACGGTGCTGGTGCTCATCGGGGGCGGACTGTGGTGGTGGTGGCCGCAGCCCTCGAAGCCGGCGGTGGTACCGGCCAGTGCGTGCTGGGGGTTGGTCACGTCGGACGACCTACGGACGCTCATGCACGACGACGGGAAGGCCGTCAAGGCGCCCTACAGCTCCGCCGACCTGTCGGGCCGGAGTGTCAAGGCCGAGTGCGAGGTCGAATGGGAGCCGGGGGAACCGCATCACGTGGTGGAGATCGGAGTGGATCAAATCGAGGAGGACTACTACCGCGCCACGCGGAATCACGAGACCGAGCTGGCCGGCACCGGGCAGAACACGGTGCTCGACTTCGGGGCAGGGGTCGACGGCTGGCTCCAGCCCTTCGGTTCCCTGCTGCTGTTGCTGCGGTGCGACAACGGCCGGCCGGCGGGGCCGGGGAGGGTCTACCGGCAGATCTACGTTTCGGGCGGCGGTGACAGCGGCCTGCCCGAGCGGGAGCGCACACAACTCTTCGCCGATGTCGCCCGCCGCACCGCCGCTGAGGTCGTCCGGCAGGAAGGCTGCCCCGACGTGCGGATCGCCGAGCGGGCGCCCGTGGTGGCGGGGTAGCTTTGCCGGGGGTGGCGGCGAGCAGGCAAGATAGCCGGGTGACCCTCCTTGATCTGATGCCGAAGCCCGCCACGCCCGACGCGCTGTACGAGACGTTCGCCGCTTGGACGGAGGAGCGCGGGATCACGCTGTACCCGGCGCAGGAGGAGGCACTGATCGAGCTGGTGTCGGGGAACAACGTGATCCTGGCGACGCCGACCGGCTCGGGCAAGAGCCTGGTGGCGGCCGGTGCGCACTTCGCGGCGCTCGCGGAGGGGCAGCGGACGTTCTACACGGCGCCGATCAAGGCACTGGTGTCGGAGAAGTTCTTCGACCTGGTGAAGATCTTCGGCACCGAGCAGGTCGGCATGATGACCGGCGACGCGTCGGTGAATCCGACGGCGCCGATCATCTGCTGCACGGCGGAGGTGCTGGCGCAGATCGCGCTGCGCGACGGGGCCCGGGCGGACATCGGCCAGGTGGTCATGGACGAGTTCCACTTCTACGCGGAGCCGGACCGCGGCTGGGCGTGGCAGATCCCGCTGCTGGAGCTGCCGCAGGCGCAGTTCCTGCTGATGTCGGCGACGCTGGGCGACGTGCGGCGGTTCGAGGAGGACCTGACCCGCCGCACCGGGCGGCCGACCACCGTGGTGCGCAACGCGACGCGTCCGGTGCCGCTGTTCTACGAGTACCGGCGCACCACCCTGCACGACACGCTGGAGGAGCTGCTGCAGACCGGCCAGGCGCCGGTGTACGTCGTGCACTTCACGCAGAAGGAGGCGGTGGAGCGGGCGCAGTCGCTGATGAGCATCAACATGTGCTCGAAGGCGGAGAAGGACGCCATCGCCGAGCTGATCGGCAACTTCCGCTTCACCACCAAGTTCGGCCGCAACCTGTCGCGTTACGTCCGCCACGGGATCGGCGTGCACCACGCGGGCATGCTGCCGAAGTACCGGCGGCTGGTCGAACGCCTCGCCCAGGCGGGCCTGTTGAAGGTGATCTGCGGGACGGACACGCTGGGCGTGGGCGTCAACGTGCCGATCCGCACGGTGCTGTTCACCGCGCTGTCGAAGTACGACGGGCAGCGGGTGCGGATCCTGCGGGCCCGCGAGTTCCACCAGATCGCCGGGCGGGCCGGGCGGGCCGGGTTCGACACCGTCGGCCAGGTGGTGGCGCAGGCGCCCGAGCACGTCATCGAGAACGACAAGGCCGTCGCCAAGGCGGGCGACGACCCGAAGAAGAAGCGCAAGATCGTCCGCAAGAAGGCGCCGGAGGGCTTCGTCGGCTGGTCCGAGGAGACCTTCGAGAAGCTGATCGCCGCCGACCCGGAGCCGCTGGTCTCCCGGTTCAAGGTGACCCACGCGATGCTGCTGTCGGTGATCGGCCGGCCCGGCAACGCCTTCGAGGCGATGCGCAAGCTGCTCACCGACAACCACGAGGACCGGGCCGCGCAGCGCCGGCACATCCGCACCACGATCGCCATCTACCGCTCGCTGCTGGAGGGCGGCGTGGTGGAGCGGCTGGCGGAGCCGGACGCCGAGGGCCGGATCGTGCGGCTGACCCTGGACCTCCAGGAGAACTTCGCGCTCAACCAGCCGCTGTCCACCTTCGCGCTGGCCGCCTTCGAGCTGCTGGACCCGGCCTCGCCGTCGTACGCGATGGACGTGGTGTCGGTGGTCGAGGCGACGCTGGACGACCCGCGCCAGATCCTCGCCTCGCAGCAGAACAAGGCGCGCGGCGAGGCCGTCGGCGAGATGAAGCGCGACGGCATCGAGTACGAGGAGCGCATGGAGCGGCTCCAGGAGATCACCTACCCGAAGCCGCTGGAGGAGCTGCTCACCCACGCCTACGAGGTGTACCGCCGGGCGCACCCGTGGATCGGCGACCACCAGCTGCAGCCGAAGTCTGTGGTGCGCGACCTGTACGAGCGGGCGATGACCTTCACGGACTACGTCGGCCACTACGAGCTGGCCCGCACCGAGGGCATCGTGCTGCGCTACCTGGCGGGCGCGTACAAGGCGCTGGAGCAGACCGTCCCCGAGGACGTGAAGAACGACGACCTGAAGGACGTGATCGCCTGGCTCGGCGAGCTGGTCCGCCAGGTCGACTCCAGCCTGCTGGACGAGTGGGAGCAGCTGGCCAACCCGACCGAGCCGCAGGCCGCCGAGGTGGTGCTGGACGAGAAGCCGGCGCCGGTGACGGCCAACGCGCGGGCCTTCCGGGTGCTGGTGCGCAACGAGATGTTCCGCCGGGTGGAGCTGTGCGCGCTGGAGCACTACGAGGAGCTCGGCGCGCTGGACGGCGCGTACGGCTGGGACGCGGACCGCTGGGCGGACGCCATGGACGGGTACTGGGAGGAGTACGACGACCTGGGCACCGGCCCGGACGCGCGCGGCCCGAAGATGCTGATCATCGAGCAGGAGGACTCGGCCTGGCGGGTCCGGCAGATCTTCGACGACCCGGCGGGCGACCACGACTGGGGCGTCAGCGCCGAGGTCGACCTCTACGGCTCGGACGAGGAGGGCCGCGCGGTGCTGCGGGTCACGGCCGTGGACCGGCTGGGCGGCTGACGGTAGGCACCGGCGGACGGGCCCGGCGGACCGCCCCCGAGGGGGACGGCTTCCGCCGGGCCCGTCCGTCTGTCCGTCACATCCAGATGAACGGCGCCCCGGCGGTGTAGGAGATCGCCCGGGTGGCCTCGTCGAGCAGCTGGTCGAGGTTGGCCGCGCTCATCGAGGGCACCGGCAGCGGGCTCACCGGGGGCGCGGCCGGGCTCGGCGAGCCGGTGCCGGTCGCGGCGCCGGCGGCGGGGTGCGCGTCGGCGGGCCGCGAGCTGGTCACCGTCACGTAGTGGCCGACGAGTTCGACCCGCGGCTCGGTGGCGGCCCGGGCCGCGCCGGCCGGCAGCGCGGGGGCTGCGGAGGCGTCCGGGAGGATGAACGCGACCGAGCCGGGCTTGGCCCGCAGCGATTCGGCCGCCCTGACGGCCGCCGGGGCGTCGGCGAAGCGCAGCAGGGTGACGCTGCTCAGCACCGGCTTGTCCTGGGCGGTGAAGCTGACGGCCAGGTAGCCCCTGCAGCCGGCCTCGCGCAGCAGTTCCAGGTTGCGGTCCTGCAGCACCTCGGTGCAGTTCTCGCCGCGCCGCACCCCGGAGCGCTTGCCCTTGTAGTTGCCGGACTCGACGATCCGCTGGGCCGGGAAGTACGCGTCGACGTCCAGGGCCTCGGGGTCGGCGACGGTGCGCGGCGGCGCGTCGCCGACGATCGGCGGGGTCTTGGACGCCTCCTTGCTGGAGGGGCCGAGCCCGGGTATGTAGTCGCCGGGCGTGGGGCGGGTGACGATCCAGCCGCCGGCCGCGACCACGCCGGCGACGGCGATCCAGCCGACGACCCGTCGGGTGGTCACGCGTCTGGGCCGGTACGCCCCGGCCGGCTGTTCCCGGGTGTGCTCTGCCGGTGTCCCGTCCGGTCGCTCTGCCGATGACGGGGTGCGCTCCCCCTGCGTGGTCATGCGGCAGATTGTATGCAGGTCACGGGTGGTGAAGATCACGGGGGCGGCGGCCCCGCCGGGCCCGCGCCGGGCGTCCGACGGCCCGCGTGACCTGCACCACTACCGTGAGCTGCGACACTGTGACAACTCGCACAGCTTCCCCGGGATCTTCTGGTGGGTTTCCTCTGGCGTCCGTCGCGGCCCAGCGGGCAGGATCAGCCCCATGGATCTGCTCGATACCCTCACCGCCAAGGGCCTGCGTGGGGAGACCCCCACCCGCGAGGAGGCGCTCGCCGTCCTCGCCACCACCGACGACGAGCTGCTCGACGTGGTCGCCGCCGCGGGGCGGGTGCGCCGGCGGTGGTTCGGCCGCCGGGTGAAGCTCAACTACCTGGTGAACCTGAAGAGCGGACTGTGCCCGGAGGACTGCTCGTACTGCTCGCAGCGCCTGGGCTCCAAGGCCGAGATCCTGAAGTACACCTGGCTGAAGCCGGGCCAGGCCGCCGAGGCGGCGAAGGCGGGCGTGTCGGGCGGCGCCAAGCGGGTCTGCCTGGTGGCGAGCGGACGCGGACCGACGGACCGTGACATCGACCGGGTGACCGACACCGTGACGGCCATCAAGGAGGCCGACCCGGCGGTGGAGGTCTGCGCCTGTCTGGGCCTGCTCTCCGACAACCAGGCGGAGCGGCTGAAGGCGGCCGGCGTCGACGCCTACAACCACAACCTGAACACCTCCGAGGGCACCTACGGCGACATCGCCACCACCCACACCTACGCGGACCGGGTGGACACCGTGCGGAAGGCGCACGGCGCGGGCCTGTCGGCCTGCTCGGGCCTGATCGCGGGCATGGGCGAGAGCGACGAGGACCTGGTCGACGTGGTGTTCGCGCTGCGCGAGCTGGGCTCGGACTCGGTGCCGGTGAACTTCCTCATCCCGTTCGAGGGCACCCCGCTCGCCAAGGAGTGGAACCTCACCCCGCAGCGCTGCCTGCGGATCCTGGCGATGGTGCGGTTCGTCAACCCGGACACCGAGGTGCGGATCGCCGGCGGGCGCGAGGTGCACCTGCGCACGATGCAGCCGCTGGGCCTGCACCTCGCCAACTCCATCTTCCTGGGCGACTACCTGACCAGCGAGGGCCAGGCCGGGCAGGCCGACCTCGACATGATCCGGGACGCCGGGTTCGAGGTCGAGGGCATGGGCGAGGACACCCTGCCGCGGCACCGCGCGGACGTCGCGGCGGGCGGGGCGGACACGGCGGACACGCCGCACGCGGCGGGCGGCTGCGGCACGGCCCCGGCGGCCGGCGGGTGCGGGACGGGCGGCGGTGGCTGCGGCCCGTGCG
>NZ_BAAAKJ010000081.1:1543-3794 GCF_039527695.1 Kitasatospora putterlickiae | reverse complement strand
CCGAGGGCGACGGCGGTGCCGCCGGTGTTGAGCGCCAGGTGGGCCGGGCCGTCGACGGTCGACCAGAGCAGGGCGACCTGCCCGGTGGAACCGCTCACCGAGACCGGGCCGGACACCTGGCTGTCGGTCAGCACGAAGGCCGCCGCGCCACGGGCCGAGACGGGGCCCTTGAAGACCGAGCCGTTGGCGACCAGCGCCGCGCCCGGCTGGACCAGCACCGGGCCGGTGACGGTCGCGCCGTCCAGGCAGGTGACGCCGGAGGTGACCGCGAGCTTCTTCTGGGCGCCGCGCAGCGTGGTGGTGCAGGCCGGGACGGAGCCGACGGTGACCTTGCGCTCCGCCGTCACGCCGCCGACGGTGACGGTCAGCGTCGCGCCGCCCGGGCGCAGGCCGGTGAGCGTGCCGGTGGCCGGGTCGTACGCGGCGACGGTGCCGCGCGGGGCCTTGGCGGCCGGGCCGACGTGCACGCCCTGGCCGCCCCACTGGGCGGTGACCGGCCAGGCCACCGGCACCGTCCGCTCGCCGTCCTGGGTGAAGGTCGCGCTGACCGGCACGGAGTCCAGCAGGCCGAGCGACTCGGGGGCGGTCAGCCGCACCGCGTCGGCGCGGGCCCGCACCTCGGCGCGCAGCCAGGCCGAGGCGTCGTCCGGCACCGCGTACGGGTCGGTGACCTTGCCGGCGGCCGGGTTGACGCCGAGCATCGTCCAGCCGGTGAAGCCGCCCCGGTCCGGCTCGGCGGCCGGGCCCTTGCCGGAGTTGCCGTTGATCAGGTACGGGACGCCGTCGACGCTGCTCGCGTGGAAGGCGCCGACGTGGCCGCTGATCATCGCGGCGGACTTGCCGCCCGCCCGGAAGCCGGCCAGCCACTGCTCGACCAGGGCGGCCTCCTTGCGGTCACCGAGCTGGCTGCCCTGGTCGGGCAGCGGGTCGCGGGTCGGGTGGTGGTCGAACAGCAGCAGACCGGTGACCGACGGGTCCTCGGCGGCCTCGTCGAGGGTGGTGCGCAGCTTGGCGATCTGGTCGAAGCCGCTCGCCCGGAAGGAGCCGAGCGCGCTGTTCAGGGTGATGAAGCGGGTGCCCTTGACGTCGAACACCTTGCTGGTCTCGCCGAACGCGGCCGTGAAGTTGTCGATGGTGCCGGGGCCCATCACCTCGTGGTTGCCGGGCACGTAGTGCCAGGGGATGCCGCGGCCGGTGAGCTGGTCGAACTCGTCCAGCACCTTGCGGGCGAGGGCGAAGTCGGCCGGGCTCGCCTCGTCGACCAGGTCGCCGGTGATGACCAGCAGGTCGGGCTTGGCGGCGGCGATGTCGCGCAGGGTGCGGCGGGCGGCCTGCACGAGGTCGCTCTCCGGGGCGCGGGCAATGAACTGGGCGTCCGACATCACCGCGACCCGCAGCGGCTTGCCGTCCACGGTGCCGTGGGTGAGCACCACCGGGTCGGTGACCCGCGGACGCACCGGCAGTTCGACGTCCGGCGCCACCTTGACCCGCAGGTCGGCCAGGGTGAGCGCGCCGGTGTAGGAGCGGGCGGCGCCGGTCTCCATCAGCCGGAACCGCTGGAAGGTCAGCGGGTACTGCACGCCGGCCGGGATCGGGAACTCCACCTTCCGCCAGCCGGTCCAGGTGACCATCGGGGCGTCCAGGTTGGCGGTGACGCCGGCGGCGGTCCGGTACTGGACGCGCGGCCAGGCGCCGTTCCCGTCGCCCTCGATCCACATCGTGATCGAGCGCGGCTGGCCGGGCAGCACGATGCCCTCGGGGGCGATGGCGTACTGGCCGCGGGTGCCGGTCGACTGGGTGAAGTCGTAGCTCAGCCGCAGGCCCTCGCCGCCGTCGTGGCCGGCGGCCGGGGCGACGCCGCCGCCGGGCGCGCGGTCGTTGCCGGACTTCCAGGCGGCCGCGTCGGAGAAGTCCGCGAACGGCTTCTCGGCCGTGCCGACGGTGACGGCGACGGAGGTCTCCAGGCCGCCCACGGTCAGCTTGAGGGTGGCGGAGGCGCCGTCGGTGAGCGCCTTGAGGGCGATCGAGCCGTCCTCGGCGGCGGAGGTCTCGACGACGCCCGCGCCGCCGGTGACGGTGAGGTCGGCGGCCTCGACCGGGGCGGCGTGGCCCTGGGCGTCGTAGCCGGTGACGGCGATCCTCGCGGTGGCGCCGGCGGTCTCCAGGCCGATCGGGTCGGTGCCGGCGGTGATCCGCACCGGAGCGCCGAGCACGGTCAGCGGCAGGGTGCCGCTCTCGGCGCCGTCGGCGG
>NZ_BAAAKJ010000081.1:0-1470 GCF_039527695.1 Kitasatospora putterlickiae | reverse complement strand
AGCGGCGGTTCTCCACCAGGTAGGCGCGCGGGTGCTGCTTGACGAAGGTGCGGCCGGTGACGACGGCCTCGGTGCCCTTGCCGGACACCTCGACGGCGCCGGGCCCGGCGTCCTGGGCGGCCTTGGCGGTGGACCAGCGGACCGCCGGGGCGGTGCCGGTGACCGGGCCGAAGGCCTCGTCGTGCGGCAGCGCGCGGACGGTGCGGCGCAGCCCGGGGAAGACCCGGTTCGCGGTGTCCACGGCCTCCGCCGGGCGCACCCGGAAGCCCTTGACCTGGCCGGAGCCGGGCGCGGAGAACAGGCCGAGCCCGTTGGCGACGGCGCGCTCCCCGCCGTTGTCGGAGGGGCTGCTGACCGTGCCGGCCCGCGCGGTGCCGGGCAGCCGGGCGGCCATCGCGGTCGAGCCGCCGCCGTCCATGTTGAGCGCGTTGCGCGCGCCCATGTCCCGCATCAGCACCGCCAGGTCGGGCAGGCTGATGCCGGGGCTGTCGGCCTGCCGGCCGTCGACGCTGACCAGGTACATCCGCTTGTTGTCGGCGGAGAAGCCCACGGCGGTGCGGGCGTTGAGCTCGTTGCCGTCGTTCTCGCCGGGGCGCAGGGCGACGCCGTCGCGGACCAGCACCTGGTAGCCGCCGACCGCCACCGCGACCTCGCCGAAGGAGGCGCGCGGCCGGTAGCCGGTGGCGACCTGGTCGCCCGGCTTGAGCTCGCGCAGCGCGCGGGCGCCGGCCTCCCGGCCGACCAGCACGGTGGCGCCCTCGCGCACCGTGCCGCCGAGCTGGTCGCGCACGGCGGTGACCCGGCCGTCGCGCAGTTCCACCTCGACGACCTCCGACGACCCGTCGGCGACCTTGGCGCGGGAGGCCTTGCCCCAGGCGGGGGTGAACAGGCCGACGCCGTCGGCGGGCAGGCCGTAGGTGTTGACGCCGTTGAGCTTCAGCTCGCGGCCGCCGGGCAGGGCGGCGTGGCCCTCCAGGAACACCTCGGCCATCCGGGCCAGGCCGTCGGCGCCGACGGTCACGGCCTGGTTCCAGCCCTCGATGGGGGCGTGGACCAGGCCGTCCTCGCGGGAGACGCCGACGCCGAGCGGTGCCTCGGAGGCGTTCATGTCGAAGTAGTCGCCGTTGATGGCGGCGACCGCGCCCGCGCCCCGGGCCATCTCGGTGACGGTCTGGCGGGTCGTCACCTGGCCGGAGGACAGGTAGTCGACGCTCAGGCCCTCGGTGGCGAGGTCGGCGACCAGGACCTTGCCGCGGATCCAGCCGGTCTTGCCGAGCCGGTCGAAGGCGGTCATGGTCAGCCCCGGGGCGATCGGGGTGACCTCGCGCCGGGTGACGACCGACTCGCCGGGGCGGTCGAGCACCAGGCCGGGGTCGGCGGCCGTGCCGCTGGCGCCGGCCGCGGCCGGTCCGACGGGCGCCGCCCAGGCGGTGACGGGCGCGAGCGCGGGCAGGCCGGCGGCGACACGGT
>NZ_BAAAKJ010000080.1:4468-7931 GCF_039527695.1 Kitasatospora putterlickiae | reverse complement strand
CTCCCGCCGCCCCGCCGGCGCCCAAGGCCGCCACCCCGGCCGCCGCGCCCGCCGCCGAGCCCACCGGCCCCCAGCTGGTCCAGCTGCGCGGCCCGGCCAAGGCCGTCGCCACCAACATGGACGCCTCGCTGGAGGTGCCGACCGCGACCTCGGTGCGCGCCGTCCCGGCCAAGCTGTTGATCGACAACCGCATCGTCATCAACAACCACCTGCAGCGCGCCCGCGGCGGCAAGGTCTCCTTCACCCACCTGATCGGCTACGCCCTGGTCCAGGCCGTCAAGGCCTCCCCGGGCATGAACCACAGCTACAAGGTGGAGGACGGCAAGTCCTACCTGGTCAAGCCCGAGCACGTGAACCTCGGCCTGGCCATCGACCTGGTCAAGCCGAACGGCGACCGCCAGCTCGTCGTCGCGGCCATCAAGAAGGCCGAGACCCTCGACTTCTTCGGCTTCTGGCAGGCCTACGAGGACATCGTCCGCCGGGCCCGCGCCAACAAGCTGACCATGGACGACTTCACCGGCGTCACGGTCTCGCTGACCAACCCCGGCGGCATCGGCACCGTGCACTCCGTGCCGCGCCTCATGCAGAACCAGGGCACCATCGTCGGCGTCGGCGCCATGGAGTACCCGGCCGAGTTCCAGGGCTCCGCCCCGGAGACGCTGGCCCGCCTCGGCGTCTCCAAGATCATGACGCTGACCTCGACCTACGACCACCGCGTCATCCAGGGCGCGGCGTCCGGCGAGTTCCTGCGCACGATCCACCAGCTGCTGCTCGGCCAGAACGGCTTCTACGACGAGATCTTCGAGTCGCTGCGGATCCCGTACGAGCCGGTCCGCTGGGCCACCGACGTCGCCACCACCCACGACGACGAGGTCAACAAGACCGCCCGCGTCATGGAGCTGATCCACTCCTACCGGGTCCGCGGCCACCTCATGGCCGACACCGACCCGCTGGAGTACAAGCAGCGCAAGCACCCCGACCTGGACGTCACCACCCACGGCCTCACCCTGTGGGACCTGGAGCGCGAGTTCGCGGTCGGCGGCTTCGGCAACCAGCGGATGATGAAGCTGCGCGACATCCTCGGCCTGCTGCGCAACACCTACTGCCGCACCGTCGGCGTCGAGTACATGCACATCCAGGACCCGAAGCAGCGCAAGTGGCTGCAGGAGCGCCTGGAGAAGCCGTACACCAAGCCGGAGCGCGAGGAGCAGCTGCGCATCCTGCGCCGGCTGAACTCGGCCGAGGCCTTCGAGACCTTCCTGCAGACCAAGTACGTCGGCCAGAAGCGCTTCTCGCTGGAGGGCGGCGAGTCGCTCATCCCGCTGCTCGACGCCACCATCGACGCCGCCGCCGAGCACCGCCTCGACGAGGCCGTCATCGGCATGGCCCACCGCGGCCGCCTGAACGTGCTGGCCAACATCGTCGGCAAGCCGTACGACAAGATCTTCGGCGAGTTCGAGGGCAACCTCGACCCGAAGTCGATGCACGGCTCCGGCGACGTGAAGTACCACCTGGGCTCCGAGGGCACCTTCACCGGCCTGGACGGCGAGACCATCAAGGTCTCGCTGGCCGCCAACCCCTCGCACCTGGAGGCCGTGGACCCGGTCGTCGAGGGCATCGCCCGCGCCAAGCAGGACATCCTGGACCAGGGCGGCACCACCTTCCCCGTGCTGCCGATCCAGATCCACGGTGACGCGGCCTTCGCCGGCCAGGGCGTCGTCGCGGAGACCCTGAACATGTCGCAGCTGCGCGGCTACCGCACCGGCGGCACCGTGCACGTCGTGGTGAACAACCAGGTCGGCTTCACCGCCGCCCCGGCCTCCAGCCGCTCCTCGATGTACTGCACCGACGTGGCCCGCATGATCGAGGCCCCGATCTTCCACGTGAACGGCGACGACCCGGAGGCCGTGGTCCGCGTCGCGCGGCTCGCCTTCGAGTTCCGCCAGGAGTTCCACAAGGACGTGGTGATCGACCTCATCTGCTACCGCCGCCGCGGTCACAACGAGATGGACAACCCGTCGTTCACCCAGCCGCTGATGTACGACCTGATCGACAAGAAGCGCTCGGTGCGCAAGCTGTACACCGAGGGCCTGATCGGTCGCGGCGACATCACCATGGAAGAGGCGGAGCAGGCGCTCCAGGACTTCCAGGGCCAGCTGGAGAAGGTCTTCGCCGAGGTCCGCGACGCCGCCCAGGCGCCCGCCCCCGCCATCGGCGGCAAGCCGGTCGCCGACTTCCCGGTCAACATCCAGACCGGCATCTCCCAGGAGATGGTCAAGCGGATCGCCGCCTCCCAGGTCAACCTGCCGGACTGGCTGACCGTCCACCCGCGCCTGCTGCCGCAGCTGCAGCGCCGCACCGCCTCGGTCGAGGACAACACCATCGACTGGGCGATGGGCGAGACCCTCGCCATCGGCTCGCTGCTCATGGAGGGCCACCCGGTCCGCCTGGCCGGCCAGGACAGCCGCCGCGGCACCTTCGGCCAGCGGCACGCCGTGCTGATCGACCGGGCCACCGGCGAGGACTACACCCCGCTGCAGTACCTCACCGAGGACCAGGCCCGCTACACCGTGTACGACAGCCTGCTGTCCGAGTACGCGGCGATGGGCTTCGAGTACGGCTACTCGCTGACCCGCCCGAACGCGCTGGTCATGTGGGAGGCGCAGTTCGGCGACTTCGTCAACGGCGCGCAGACCATGGTGGACGAGTACATCGCCTCCGCCGAGCAGAAGTGGGGCCAGCACTCGGGCGTCACCCTGCTCCTGCCGCACGGCTACGAGGGCCAGGGCCCGGACCACTCGTCCGCCCGCCCGGAGCGCTTCCTGCAGCTGTGCGCGCAGAACAACATGACGGTCGCCATGCCGACCCTGCCGTCGAACTACTTCCACCTGCTCCGCTGGCAGGCGCACAACCCGCACCACAAGCCGCTGGTCGTCTTCACCCCGAAGTCGATGCTGCGTCTGAAGGCCGCGGCGAGCGCCACCGAGGAGTTCCTGTCCGGCTCCTTCCGCCCGGTCATCGGTGACACCACCGTCGACCCGGCGCGGGTCCGCAAGGTGGTCATCACCGCCGGCAAGTTCTACTACGACGTCGAGGCGGCCCGCACCGAGCGCGGCATCACCGACACGGCGATCGTCCGGGTCGAGCGGCTCTACCCGCTGCCGGTGGCCGAGCTCCAGGAGGAGCTGGCCCGCTACGGCGACGACGTCCAGTTCGTCTGGGCGCAGGAGGAGCCGGCCAACCAGGGCGCCTGGCCGTTCATCGCGATGAACCTGGTCGACCACCTGCAGGTCGTCATCGGCCGCAGCGCGGACGGCCCGCGCCTGCGCCGCGTCGCCCGCACGGCCTCCTCGGCCCCCGCGGTCGGCTCGGCCAAGCGGCACATCGCCGAGCAGCAGCAGCTGCTGGAGGAGATCTTCACGATCTGACCTCACGGTCGGCCGCGCGGATCCCGGCACCTCGG
>NZ_BAAAKJ010000080.1:3293-4457 GCF_039527695.1 Kitasatospora putterlickiae | reverse complement strand
CCCGCCGTTCCGGGCCCGGGCGTGCCGGGGGCGGCGCACGGGGCGTGTGCGAAGGTCCCAGCTCTGCAACCAACCCGGTACCGACCTGCGCGGAGTCCTGACGGCTCGATAGGTTATGGAGCGCCAGACCGTCGCCCGGGCGCCCGTCGTCGCACCCTCGGCCGACGGTCGGTGGACCTCACCGCTCTCCCAGGGGGATCAACCGCATGACCGCCGACACGCCACGGGACGCCACCGCCGCACCGCTCCCACCGGTCTTCCAGCCGCTGCTTCCGGACGACCCCCGGGAGGTCGGCGGCTACCGGCTGTTCGCCCGGCTCGGGGCCGGCGGCATGGGCCGGGTCTACCTCTCGTACACGCCCGGCGGCCGGCCGGTGGCGCTCAAGGTGGTCCGCCCGGAGTTCGCCGAGGACGGCGAGTTCCGCCGCCGGTTCGCCCAGGAGGTGTCCAACGCCCAGCGGATCCACGGCCTCTACACCGCCCAGGTGATCGACTCCGGCGGCCTGGACTCCGACGCCCCGTGGCTGGTCACCGCGTACGTCCCCGGCCCGTCCCTGCAGCAGGTGGTGCGGGAGAACGGCGCGCTGCCGGTCCGCACCGTGCTGCTGCTCATGGGCGGCATCGCCGAGGCGCTGCAGGCGATCCACAGCGTCGAGGTGGTCCACCGCGACCTCAAGCCGGCCAACGTCCTGGTGGCCGGCGACGGCCCGCGGGTGATCGACTTCGGCATCGCCCGGGCCGCCGACGCCACCGCGCTCACCGGCACCGGCTACCGGATCGGCTCGCCCGCCTTCATGTCGCCCGAGCAGGCCCAGGGCCGCCCGGTCACCCCGGCCACCGACGTGTTCGCGCTCGGCGCGCTGGCCGCGTACGTGGCCGGCGGCTCCGCGCCGTTCGGCGACGGCCCGGACACCGCCGTGCTCTACCGGGTGGTGCACGAGCAGCCCGACCTGGACGCCGTGCCGGCCGGGCTGCGCGAGCTGATCCTGCGCTGCCTCGCGAAGTCCCCCGAGGACCGGCCGAAGCCGGCCGAGATCATCGACATCGCCCGCAACCACCCGACCGTCGGCGGGCAGCTGCGGTTCTCCGACGACTGGCTGCCCAAGCAGGTCAACACCGAGATCACCCGCCGCTCGGACCTGCCGAAGACGCCGCCCACCCCGG
>NZ_BAAAKJ010000080.1:1921-3227 GCF_039527695.1 Kitasatospora putterlickiae | reverse complement strand
CCGCCGACCGGCCCGTCCGCCACCGCGACGCCGCCGGCCGCACCGCCCGTCCACCAGGGCACCGCGCCGTCCTTCGGGCCGCCGCCGCCCGGGTTCGGCCCCGCCCAGCCGGACACCCCGCCGCCCGGCTTCGTCCCGCCGCCACTCGGCGCGTACGGCGCCGCGCAGACGCCCACCGAGGCCCCGACCGGCCCGCTGCTCGGCGCCCCGCCCACCGTCCAGCTGCGCCCGGAGCCGCCGTCCTACGACACCCCGCCGCCCGGTCCGGTGGTCACCGACCTCCCGGCGGGCGCGCCGGAGCCGGCCCGCAAGGGCGGTGTCTCCTGGAAGGTGCTGCTGACCGTCGCCCTGGTGATGGCGCTCGGCGGCACGGCCGGCGGCGTGGTGCTGATGTCCAAGCTCGACAAGGGCGACGACAAGCCGAACAGCGCCCAGGGCGACCCGGCGAACGCGCAGCCCGCCGCCCCGCCGGCCACCACCCCGGCCGCCACCACGCCCGCCGCCGCGGCCTCCACTCCGAGCGCCACCCCGAGCGCCACCTCGGTGCCGGTCAGCGCCGCGCCGGGCAAGCCCACCGCAAGCGGCGGGGTCACCGCCCCGGCCCGGCCGACCGGCTACCAGCCGGTGATCGAGAAGAAGCCGCTCTCCATCCCGGCCGCGGAGTACTCCAGCGAGGCCTACCGGATCGACCTCACGGCCGGCACCGTGGTACCGCGCGGCTCCGACCTGAAGTGGGGCCTCGGCCTCAGCCGGGAGTCCACCTCCAGCGGCAGCCGGGCCGACTCCTTCGAGAGCGTCGGCGACAACAAGTCCGACTTCGCGGTGATCACCGAGGCCGCCATCACCCCCGAGCAGTGCGCCATCGCGATCGACTCCCGGCCGGACACCGACCTGACCTTCAACCGGGTCACCCCGGGCCGGCTGCTCTGCATCCGCGACCGGGTCACCCGCAACATCGCCATCGCCGCCGTGGACGTCGCGGACCCCACCACCGGCGCCGCCAAGGTCACCCTGAACACCTACCGGGCGAGCTGAGCCGGTCTATCCTGACCAGGTCTTATCCCCACCCGACCGGAGCGACCCGTGTACTTCACCGACCGCGGCATCGAGGAACTGGAGAGCCGGCGCGGCGACGAGGAGGTCACCTTCGAGTGGCTGGCCGAGCGCCTGCGCGAGTTCGTCGACCTCAACCCGGACTTCGAGGTCCCGGTCGAGCGGCTGGCCACCTGGCTGGCGCGGCTCGACGACGAGGACGACGAGTGACCGGCTGACCCGGTGAACGGCCGTCGTCAGGGGCCGGAGGCAA
>NZ_BAAAKJ010000080.1:0-1900 GCF_039527695.1 Kitasatospora putterlickiae | reverse complement strand
CGTGCTCCCCGTAGGGGCCGGACTCCGGGGCCGCTCCGGGTCGGCCCCGGGGTGGGACTCCCTTGACTTCGCCGTCACGCGATATATCGTCTTTAGGGAGAGAACGCGATACATCGCGAGTCCGAAACGGGAGGCGGCAGAGATGAGCCAGTGGACGGTCGAAGGACCCGACAGGATCACCATCGAGGAGACGGTCCGGACGCTCCAGGTGCGGACCATCGACGGCACGGTCAACGTGGTCGCCGCCGAGGGCCCCGCCCGCCTGGAGGTCACCGAGCTCACGGGCGAGCCGCTGCACGTCACCCTGGTCGACGGCGTGCTGACCGTCACCTACAAGGACCTCAGCGGCTGGAACGAGTTCGGCGACGTCCTCAAGTCGGTCGAGTCGGTGAAGGGCTTCTTCTCCTCCTTCAAGCGCAAGCGGACCGCCGCGGTCACCCTGACCGTGCCGGCCGGCACCGAGGTCAAGGTCGGCACCGTCTCCGCCGCGACGACGGTCTCCGGCGTCACCGGGCACGTCTCGACGCAGACCGCCGGCGCCGACGTCACCCTGGTCGGCCTGACCGGCCGCACCGAGGCCAGGACCGTCACCGGCGACGTGGACGCCCAGGCGGTGGCCGGGCAGCTGCGGCTCAACACCGTCTCCGGCCGGCTCACCGTGGTCGCCGGCACCGCCGAGAAGGTGTCCGCCAACTCCGTCACCGGCGCGGTCACCCTGGACCTCGCGGCCGCCACCCCGACCGAGATCAAGGTCAACACGGTCAGCGGCGCGGTCGGCGTCCGGCTCCCCTCGCTGGCCGACACCAAGGTCGAGGCCGGCACCACCAGCGGCGACCTCTCCTCCAGCTTCGACCAGCTCAAGGTCGGCGGCAGCTGGGGCACCAAGCGCCTCTCCGGCCAGCTCGGCGACGGCCAGGGCAGCCTCTCGGTGACCACCGTGTCCGGCGCCGTCACCGTGCTGCACCGGCCGGACGCCGAGGACGACACCCAGGCGGCCGCCCGGGAGCTGCCCGCCGGGGACGGCCCGTCCACCGGCCCCGACCTCACCAAGGAGGCCTGACATGACCCCCGTCTTCGGCCACGGCCGGCTCCGGCTCTACCTGCTGAAGCTGCTCGACGAGGCCCCGCGCCACGGCTACGAGGTGATCCGCCTGCTGGAGGAGCGCTTCCAGGGCCTGTACGCGCCGTCCGCCGGCACCGTCTACCCCCGGCTGGCCAAGCTGGAGCAGGAGGGACTGGTCGCGCACAGCACCGAGGGCGGCCGCAAGGTCTACCGGCTCACCGACACGGGCCGCGCCGAACTCGCCGCGCGGCGGGGCGAACTCGACGAGCTGGAGCTGGAGATCCACGACTCGGTGGCCCAGCTGGCCGGGGCGATCCGGGAGGACGTCCGGGACAGCGCCAAGGACCTGCGCGAGGAGCTGTGGGGCGCCGCCGAGCAGGCCCGCAGGAGCGGCGCCCCGGAGCCGGAGGACGGGGACGGCGGGAACGGCGGGAACGGCGGCAACCCGTGGGCCGGGCCGTGGGGCGACCAGGCCGCCTGGCAGCGCGCCAAGGAGGAGTTCGCCCAGTTCAAGCGGCAGGCCAAGGAGCAGGCCAAGCGGGCCAAGGAGCAGGAGAAGGCCGCCAAGGCCAAGGCCAAGGCGGCCGAGGAGGAGGCCCGTAGGCTGCGCGAGCAGTCCAAGGCCGCGCGGACGGCGGCCCAGCAGGAGGCACTGCGGATCAAGCGCCGGGTCGAGCAGCAGGTGCGCGACCACGCGGCGCGCGGCGACTGGCCCACCGGCCTGGCCGAGGGGCTCTCCGAGCTGACCAAGGGCCTGGCCGGGCTCGCCGACGCGGCCCGCTGGGGGCACCCGTCCGACGAGAAGGCCGGACCCGCCGCCGGTGCGCCCGGCGCGGA
>NZ_BAAAKJ010000079.1:0-9901 GCF_039527695.1 Kitasatospora putterlickiae | reverse complement strand
GTGCCGTCGGCGCGCCAGCGGGCCAGCGACTCCAGCGAGGTGAAGGCCGGCAGCGCGCGCCGCCCGTCGGCGGCCTCCAGCACCGGGACGGCCATGTCGCTGGTCTTCTCGTGCCGGTGCCCGTGCGCGTCCACCTCGACCTCGCCGAGGAGCGCCACGATCGGCACCATCAACCGGGTGGGCACCAGCGCCGCGAGCACCTCGGGCTCGGCCGCGCGGTCCCGCGCCCAGCGGGCGAGCGCGGCGGTCAGCGCCTGGTCGGCGGCGCCGTCGTCCCCGGAGAAGCCCGGGTCGGGGATGTTCTTGCCGACGAACGCCGGGTTGGAGAAGTCTTTGCGGTCCACCCGGCCGACCCTATGCCACCGGCTCCCGCCGCCACACGGACCGAAGGTCCCCCGTCCGCCCCCTACCCGTGGGTAGCGGCGGTGTGGCAGTCTGCGCCCATGGCCACGCTCGAAGCCGCCACCGGCGCCGACCGCACCGCGTCCACCCCCTCGCCGGCCGCCGACCGCGCCCGGTACGACCGGGCCACCGCGCACCTGGACGGCCCGGTGGCCGTCGTCGACCTGGCGGCCTTCGACGCCAACGCCGCCGACCTGGTGCGCCGGGCCGGCGGCAAACCCATCCGGGTGGCGAGCAAGTCGGTGCGCTGCCGCGCCCTGCTGGAGCGGGCGCTGGCCGTGGACGGCTTCGCCGGGGTGATGGGCTTCACCCTCGCCGAGTCGCTCTGGCTGGCCCGCTCCGGGCTGCGCGACGTCCTGCTCGCCTACCCCTCCAGCGACCGCGCGGGCTTCGCCGAGCTGACCGCCGACCCCGGCCTCGCGGCCGCCGTCACCGTGGTGCTGGACGACCCCGCCCAGCTGGACCTGGTCGACGCCGCCCGGGCCGGCTCCGCCGAGGTGCGGGTCTGCCTGGAGCTGGACACCTCGCTGCACCTGCTCGCCGGACGGGTACGGGTCGGCGCCCGGCGCTCCCCGCTGCGCACCCCCGAGGACGTGGCCGCCTTCGCGGAGCTGGTGCAGCACCGCCGGGGCTTCCGGGTGGTCGGTCTGATGGCGTACGAGGGCCACGTCGCCGGGGTGGGCGACGCGGTGCCCGGACGGCCGGTGCGCTCCGCGCTGGTGCGGATGATGCAGGCCCGGGCGCGCGCCGAACTGGCCGGGCGCCGGGCGGCCACCGTGCGGCTGCTGCGCCGGGTGGCCGAGCTGGAGTTCGTCAACGGCGGCGGCACCGGCAGCGTCGAGTCGACGGCGTCCGAGCGCGCGGTGACCGAGGTGGCCGCCGGGTCCGGCCTCTACCAGCCCCAGCTGTTCGACCACTACCGGACCTTCCGCGGCCGGCCGGCCGCGCTGTTCGGCCAGCCGGTGGTGCGCCGCCCCGGGGTCGGCGTGGTGACCGTGCTCGGCGGCGGCTACCCCGCGTCCGGCGCGGCCGGCCCGGACCGCTCCCCCGTGCCCTACCTGCCGCCGGGGCTGCGCTACGACCCGATGGAGGGGGCCGGCGAGGTGCAGACCCCGCTGCTCGGCGCGGCGGCCGACGACCTGCTGATCGGCGACCGGGTCTGGTTCCGGCACGCCAAGGCGGGGGAACTCTGCGAGCGGTTCGCCGAGTTGCACCTCGTGGAGGGCGACGCGGTGGTGCGCACCGTGCCGACCTACCGGGGCGAGGGACACACCTTCCTCTGACCTGCGCGGTTCCGCCCTGCCGGAGCCGCGGTTCCACTAGGGTGGCGAGGAGTCCGGGACGGATGAGGGGGAGGCCGTGGAGGCCGAGATCGCACAGCTGGTGACCACGGGGGCCACGACGGTGGTCGGGCTGATGGCCACCGAGGCCTGGACGCAGCTGCGTTCGCGGCTCGCGGGAGTACTGGGGCGCGGCCGGGACGCCGAGGAGGTGTCCGCCGAGCTGGAGGAGATCCGGGTCGAGGTGGTCCGGGCGGACGGTGACGCCGAGCTGGTCGACGACCAGGCCGCCGAGCTGCGCAACCGGATCCGGCGGCTGCTGCGCCAGGATCCGGAGGCGGCGGGGGAACTCCGCTCCCTGCTGGAGGAGTTCACGTCCCGGGCGACGAACATCACGGTGTACAGCAACGTCGTCGAGGGCGGAACGCACGGCACGGTGTTCCAGGTGGGCCGGATCGGCCGGAACTACCAGGCCCCGCCGCCCGCTCACGACGGAAGCTGAGCCTTCCGGGGAACCTTGGCCACACCTTAAGAGGGCCCGAAGGGATGCCTAACCCAGGCGCCCCTTCGGGCCTTTGTGCTGCCCGAAGGCCCACATACCGTCAAAAAGTGGCCCACGCCACACTATTGCCAGCTGGTCTAGTCCAATCATACGCTCAGCCCAGGGGCCGCGCGCCGGGTCGGCGGGCCCCTCGGGCAGACGTGCCCGGCACTCCCCCACACCCTCGACCCGGCTCACGGTCAAGGAGTCCCCACCCCATGTCCATCAAGCGAACCGCCATGTCCGTCGGCGTCGTCGGCGCCGCGTTCCTCTCCGTCACGTCGGTCGGTATCGGCACCGCCGGCGCGCACGGCACCGTCACCAACCCGGTCAGCCGGGTCGCGGCCTGCTACGCGGAGGGCCCGGAGACCCCCAAGTCGCAGCTCTGCAAGGACGTTGTCGCGCTGGGCGGCACCCAGCCGCTGTACGACTGGAACGAGGTCAACCTCGCCAGCGTCGCCGGTGCCCACCAGGCACAGATCCCGGACGGCAAGCTCTGCTCCGCCGGTCGCGACAAGTACAAGGCGCTGGACCTGCCGCGCGCCGACTGGCCGGCCACCTCGGTCACCGCCGGCAAGATCGACTTCAAGTTCCGGGTCACCGCCGCGCACCAGGGCAACCAGACCATCTACATCACCAAGCAGAGCTGGAACCCCACCCAGCCGCTGAAGTGGTCCGACCTCGACGCGGTTCCGGTCGCCCAGGTGCCCACCGCGCGCACCTCGGACAACGGTTACTACAACTACAGCGGCGTCCTGCCGCAGCGCACCGGCCGTCAGCTGCTCTACATGGTGTGGCAGCGCACCGACAGCCCGGAGGCGTTCTACAGCTGCTCCGACGTCGACTTCGGCTCGGGCGTCACCGCCGGTGCCGTGTCGGCGCTCGCCGCGCAGGCCCCGGCCGCGCCCAGCGAGGAGCAGATCACCGCCGACCAGTCCAAGTCCACCGTCGCCCACCACGGGCACGGCGGCAACGCCGAGGAGCCCGCCGGCAAGGTCGTCGCGGCCGACAGCGCGGCGATGGGTGGCGGCTCCGCCACCGGTCCGCTGCTGCTCGCCGGTGCCGCCGCGATCGGTGTCGGCTGGGCCGGCATGGTGCTCCGGCGCCGTCGGGTCGAGGCTGTGCGACACGACGGCTGATCGCCGGAAGCCGGGGCCGGGCCGTTCCATCCCCCGTACGGCCCCGCCCCGGCCGACCAGCGTGTGAGAACGGCGGCGGCCCGCCCGGAGTGGTTCCGGGCGGGCCGCCGCCGTGGTGCGTGAGCCGAACCACAGCCGGTCGATCGCGGCCCGTCAGGTGTTCGCGGTGCCGCTGGCGCCGCCGTCCGAGCCGCCGGGGAAGCCCGGGATCGAGGGCAGCCGGCCGCTGTAGTCGCCGATGCCCTTGACGATGGTGTCCATCACCGCGACGTCCGGCGCCTTGTCGGCGATGTCGAAGCCGAGGTGCACCGAGACCAGCGTCTTGCCGTCGGCGGCCGGGAAGACCACCGTCTGCACGTAGCCGTCGTTGCCCTTGGCGGCGTCCACCTTCCAGCGGACCAGGTAGCCGTCGCGGCCGTCCACCTTGACCGCCTCGGACTTGAGCTCCTCGTGCGAGCGGATCTCGTTGTAGGAGTCCTTGGCGGCCTTCTCGATGTCGGCCTTGGCCGCCGCCTGCGCGTCGGTGCCGGAGCCGTCGATCCGGCCGGTGTTGGCGCCGCCGAGCGAGCAGGCGCCGCCGCCCTCGCAGTCGTAGCGGCCGACGCTGAGCGCGGCGAAGCCCTCGCGGGTGGTGCCGCCCTCCCAGCCGGAGGGGACGGGCAGGACGAGCCGGTTCACCACGTCCACGGCCCGGTCGCCGCCGGTGCCCTGGCCGCCGCCGTTGTTGTTGCCGCCGCCGCTTCCGTTGCCGCCGCCGTTCTCCCCGGGGCCGTTGTTCTCCGGGCCGCCGAAGTCCGGCAGGCCGGGCCACCCGCGGTCGCCCTCCTGCCCGGGCGGGCCGCCCGGACGCGGGGCGGCGATCCGGTCGTCGTTGTCCTCCATCGCCAGGTAGGTGACGCCCGAGCCGGCGCCCAGGCCGAGCACGGCCGCCACCACCGCCGCGATCACCACCTTGGACGGCTTGCGCCGCTGCTTCGGGGCCACCGGCGCCGGTGTGCCGTAAGCGGTGCCGAAGGGAGGCGGCTCCGGGTAGCGGACCGACGGCCCGCCCTCCAGCACCTCCCCCTCCAGCACCCGGGGCCCGGCGGCCTCGGCCGGCCCCGGAGCGTCGGCCGGCGGTGCCTCCGGCGGCGCGTCCGAGGGTGCGGGCCGGGTGTTGGCCGTCCACCCCGTGCCGTCCCACCAGCGCTGCGGTCGCGGGTCGCTGGTGATGTCCTTCGGGTCCGGGTACCACCCGGCGGGGATCTGCTCACTCACGACAGAGAATCTAAAGGCAGCCGGATAAACGCGAAATCAGTTGGACCCCGAATTCCGGTGTTTTCCATGAGATTACGGTGAGAAGGTGAGGCCGGGCCCCCGGAAGCACTACAGCGGGGTCACATAGGCGCCGGCGATCCCGCCGTCCACCAGGAACTCGCTCGCCGTGATGAAGGAGGAGTCGTCGCTGGCGAGGAAGGCCACCGCGGCGGCGATCTCCTCCGGGCGGGCGAAGCGGCCCAGCGGGATGTGCACCAGTCGGCGGGCCGCGCGCTCCGGGTCCTTGGCGAACAGCTCGCGCAGCAGCGGGGTGTCCACCGGCCCCGGCGACAGCGCGTTGACCCGGATGCCCTCCCGGGCGAACTGCACGCCCAGCTCGCGGGACATCGCCAGCACGCCGCCCTTGGAGGCGGTGTAGGAGATCTGCGAGGTGGCGGCGCCCATCCGGGCCACGAAGCTCGCGGTGTTGATGATCGAGCCGCGCCCGTGCCGGCGCATGTACGGCAGCGCCGCCTTGCAGCAGAGGTAGACCGAGGTCAGGTTGACCTCCTGGACCCTGCGCCAGGCGTCCAATTCGGTGGTGAGGATGGAGTCGTCCTCCGGCGGCGAGATGCCGGCGTTGTTGAACGCGACGTCCACGCTGCCGAAGGTCTCGTAGGCCTCGTCGAAGAGCGCCTCGACCATCGCCGGGTCGGTGACGTCGGTGTGCACGAAGAGGCCGCCGACCTCCTCGGCGGCCGCCTTGCCGGTGGTCTCGTCGACGTCGGCGCAGACCACCTTCGCGCCCTCGGAGGCGAGCCGGCGGGCCGAGGCCAGGCCGATCCCGCTGCCCGCGCCGGTGATCACGGCCGTCCGGCCGACCAGCCGGCGGCAGACCGGCGCCGCGGGCTGCGCGGCCTTCTCCGACTTGTCGGACGCGTGGGTGTGGTGGGACTGGGGGGTCACCGGGTGCTCCTACTCCTCGGTCCGGATGAAGACGTTCTTGGTCTCGGTGAAGTGCGCCAGCGCCTCCGGCCCCAGCTCGCGGCCGACCCCGGACTCGCCGAAGCCGCCGAACGGCGTCCAGTAGCGCACCGAGGCGTGCGAGTTGACCGACAGGTTGCCCGCCGCGACGCCCCGGGCCAGCCGCAGTGCCCGGCCCAGGTCGCGGGTCCAGATCGAGCCGGACAGGCCGTACCGGGTGGCGTTGGCGAGCCGCAGCGCGTCCGCCTCGTCGGTGAACGGCAGGACGACCGCGACCGGGCCGAAGATCTCCTCGGTGACCGCCGGGACGTCCGGGTCGGTGGGCGCCAGCACCGTCGGCGGGTACCAGTGGCCGGGCCCGTCCGGCACCTCGCCGCGGGCCAGCACCGGCAGCTCGGGCGTCACGTACGACGCCACCCGGCGGACCTGCGCGGCCGAGATCAGCGGGCCGAGCGCGGTGGCCGGGTCGGCCGGGTCGCCGGTGCGGATCCGCTCGACGGCGGGCAGCAGCAGCGCCAGGAAGTCGTCGTAGGCCTCGCGCTGGACCAGGATCCGGCTGCGGGCGCAGCAGTCCTGGCCGCTGTTGTCCAGGAAGGACATCGGGTCGGCGGCGCCCCGCAGGTCGGCGTCGGCGAAGACGATGTTGGGGCTCTTGCCGCCGAGTTCCAGGGTGACCCGCTTGGCCCGGGCGGCGCAGCGGGCGGCGACCTCCTTGCCGACCGCGGTCGAGCCGGTGAAGACGATCTTGCGCACGTCCGGGTGGTCGACCAGGGCCCGGCCGGTGACCGGCCCGGCGCCCGGCACCACCTGGAACAGGCCCTCCGGCAGCCCGGCGGCCAGGGCGAGTTCGGCCAGCCGAAGCGCGGTGAGCGGGGTCGGCTCGGCGGGCTTGAGGAGGACGGCGTTCCCGGCGGCCAGCGCGGGCGCGAAGCCCCAGGCGGCGATCGGCATCGGGAAGTTCCACGGCGCGATCACCCCGACCACGCCGACCGGCTCGTGGAAGGTGACGTCCAGCCCGCCGGCCACCGGGATCTGGCGGCCGGTCAGCCGCTCCACTCCCCCGGCGGCGTACTCCAGCAGGTCGCGGACGTTGCCCGCCTCCCAGGTGGCGTTGCCGATGGTGTGGCCGGCCTCGGCGACCTCCAGGGCGGCGAGTTCGGGGACGTGCACCTCGACCTGGTCGGCGAAGCGGCGCAGCAGCCGGGCCCGTTCGCCGGGGGCGAGGGCGGCCCAGCCGCGCTGCGCCGCGACGGCGCTCCGGACGGCGGCGTCGAGTCGCCCGGGGGTGGTGTCGGGGACGGTGCCGAGAACCTCGCCGGTGGCCGGGTTGTGGAGGGTGCGGACGGCGGGCCGTGCCTCGGTGAGGGTGGTGGTCGTGTCGATGGTGCTCACATCCGTTCGAAGGACCGGTAGCGCTCCCAGTCGGTGATGGCGCCGTCGTAGGCGGCCTGCTCGACCCGGGCCATGTGCTGGTAGTGCTCGACCACGTCGTCCCCGAAGGCGGTGCGGGCGAGTTCGCTCGCACCCCACAGGTCGGCCGCCTCGCGCAGTGAGCCGGGCACCCGGGCGTAGTCGTCGACGGCGTAGGCGTTGCCGAGGCAGGGGGCGGGCAGCTCCAGCTTCCGCTGGACCCCGTCGAGGCCGGCGGCGATCATGCCGGCCACCGCCAGGTACGGGTTGACGTCGCCGCCGGGCACCCGGTTCTCCATCCGCAGTCCGGCGCCGTGCCCGACCACCCGGTAGGCGCAGGTGCGGTTGTCCCGGCCCCAGGCGACGGCCGTCGGGGCGAAGGAGCCGGGGCGGTAGCGCTTGTAGGAGTTGATGTTCGGCGCGTACAGCAGGGTGAACTCGCGCAGCGCGGCCAGCTGTCCGGCCAGGAAGTGCCGCATGGTGTCGGTCATCCGGCCGTCCGCGGCGGCGAAGGCGGGGGCGCCGACGGCGTCGCGCAGGGACAGGTGGATGTGGCAGCTGTTGCCCTCGCGCTGGTCGTACTTGGCCATGAAGGTGAGCGCGCAGCCGAGTTGGGCGGCGATCTCCTTGGCGCCGGTCTTGTAGACGCTGTGCTGGTCGCAGGTGGTGAGCGCGTCGGCGTAGCGGAAGGCGATCTCGTGCTGGCCGAGGTTGCACTCGCCCTTGGCGGACTCCACCACCAGGCCGGCGCCGGCCATCTCGGTGCGGATCCGGGAGAGCAGCGGCTCGACCCGGGCGGTGCCGAGCAGCGAGTAGTCGGCGTTGTAGAGGTTGGCCGGGGTGAGGCCCCGGTAGCCGCCCTGCCAGGCCTGTTCGTAGGTGTCGCGGAAGACCAGGAACTCCAGTTCGGTCCCGATGTCGGCGGCCAGGCCGTGTTCGGCGAGCCGGTCGATCTGGCGCCGCAGCAACTGGCGGGGCGCGGCCGCCACCGGGTGGCCGCCGCGGCCGGCCAGGTCTGCGGTGACCTGCGCGGTGCCCGGCTGCCAGGGGGTGAGGCGCAGGGTGGACAGGTCGGGGCGCATGGCGAAGTCGCCGTAGCCGGTCTCCCAGGAGGAGAGCGCGTAGCCGTCCACGGTGTTGAGCTCGACGTCGACGGCGAGCAGGTACTCGCAGGCGTCGGCGCCGTGTTCGGCGACCTCGTCCAGGAAGAAGCGGGCGGCGAAGCGCTTGCCCTGGAGGCGGCCCTGCATGTCGGTGAAGCCGAGGGCGACGGTGTGGATCTCGCCGGCGTCGACCAGGGTGCGCAGCTCGTTCAGCGTCAGCGGGGCGCGGCGCGGCGGGGTGCCGGGTGCGGCGCCGGGGGTGTCCCCGGCGCCGTCGGGCGCGGTGGTGCCGGGCGCGGTGGTGCCGGGCGCGGTGGTGCGGTCGGACATGGCGGACGCCCTCCTCGTCGATCACGCAGCGAGACCAAGCGGTCACAGCGAACCGTACGGCCTGTCACGGAGGGCACGGAAGAGGGCGGGCGGGTGTGGCGCGCCGAGGTGCGAGGTTGACGAGGGATCAGGCGGTGCGGGAGGAGAATGCGCGCCATGGATCGCAGGCCTTTTGTCGGCGTCAGCACCTATCTGGTGGACGCGAGTTGGAGCGACTGGCGGGACCGTCGGGTGGCCCTGGTGCCTCAGCGGTACACCGCGTACGTCCAGGACGCGGGCGGGATCGCGGTGCTGCTGCCGCCGGACGCCCCCGAGCGCGCGCCGGAGGTCCTGGCCCGGCTCGACGCCCTCGTCATCGCGGGCGGGCCGGACATCGACCCCGCCTACTACGGGCAGCCGCCGCACCCGCTGAGCGACATCGACGCGGTGGAGCGGGACGTCTGGGAGAGCGCGCTGCTGCGGGCGGCGCTGGCCGCCGGGATCCCGCTGCTGGGGATCTGCCGGGGCATGCAGGTGCTCAACGTGGTGTGCGGGGGAACGCTGATCCAGCACCTGCCGGACGTCGTGGAGGTCGACGTGCACGGCGGCTCGCCCGGCCGGTACGGGACGCACCTGGTGCGGCCGGTGCCGGGCACGCTGCTGGGCGGGCTGCTGCCGGAGCCGGAGCTGACCGTGCCGACCTTCCACCACCAGGCGGTGGACCGGCTCGGGACGGGGCTGCGGGTGAGCGCGCACGCGCCGGACGGGACGGTGGAGGCGGTGGAGGGTCCCGGGTTCACGCTCGGGGTGCAGTGGCATCCGGAGCAGGGTGACGACCTGCGGGTGATGCAGGCGCTGGTGCGGGCGGCGACGGCGGCGCGGTCGGTGCAGCTGGAGCCGGTGGAGGTGGGGTAGCCCAAGCCCGCGGGTCACCGCGCGCGGCGCCCCCGCCGCGCTCACGACAGGGGCAGTCCGGCCGCCGACGCGATCACCCCGGCCACGCCGGCGGCCAGCAGGGCGGACACCACCCCGCGCCGGGCGGCGACCAGCCAGAGCGTCGCGAGGGCCAGCACGGCCCACTGCCAGCCGTGCGCGAGCGCGGTGGCGAGCGGCAGCGCCGAGCCGGCGATGGCGCCGATCACGGCCGGTCCGGCGCCGGTCAGGAAGTCCTGCACCCGCCCGTCGGCGCGCAGCCGGTCGAAGTGCCGTCCGCCGAGGATCACGAGGAGGAAGGACGGCGCGAAGGCGACCGTCGCGGCGAGCAGTCCGCCGGCGATCCCGGCGGCGGCGTAGCCGACCACCGCGACGGTCTGCACCACCGGGCCGGGGGTGACCTGGCCGAGGGCGACGGCGTTGAGGAACTGTCCGTCGGTCATCCAGTGGTAGCGGTTGACGGCGTCGTCCCGCATCAGCGGGATGATCACGAACCCTCCGCCGTAGGAGAGCGCGCCCACCTTGAACGCCACCCAGGCCACCGCGCCGAGCCCGCCGAGCGCG
>NZ_BAAAKJ010000078.1:23802-41395 GCF_039527695.1 Kitasatospora putterlickiae | reverse complement strand
CGGCCGTCACCGACGGAGCGCCGGACGCGGCACCGGCCGAGGGGGTGCCGGACGCGTTCGTGCCGGCCGTGGCGCCGGACGCTGTGGTGCCG
The DNA here is from genome assembly GCF_039527695.1 of Kitasatospora putterlickiae. Classification (NCBI taxonomy): domain Bacteria; kingdom Bacillati; phylum Actinomycetota; class Actinomycetes; order Kitasatosporales; family Streptomycetaceae; genus Kitasatospora; species Kitasatospora putterlickiae. The sequence continues at coordinate 41,303 of NZ_BAAAKJ010000078.1, read as the reverse complement.
GCCGCGGTGGTGCCGGAGCCCGAGCCGGAGCTGGAGCACGCGGCGAGGCTCACCGCGGCCAGGGCCGTGAGGGTGGCGGCGAGAAGACGAGTGCGCATGGCGTCACCCTGTCATGTCCGCGCCGCTCAAGGGAAGATCCGCCGGGCCCGGGATCGGCTCCCGGGCCCGGCGTCCCGGACGGTCAGGAGAGGCCGTTGCTCTTCAGCCACTCCTTGGCGACCGCCGACGGGTCCTCCTTGTCGACGGCGACCTTCTTCATCAGCGCCAGCAGCCCCGCCGTGTCCAGCTTGGCCGACACCGCGTTGAGCGCGCCGGTCGCCGTGGCGTCCACCTTGGACCTGTTGACCAGCGGCGTGACGTTCTGGGCGGCGAACAGGTTCTTGGGATCGGTGAGCGGGACGAGCTTCAGCTGCGCGATCTTCGGGTCGGTGGAGAAGACGTTGCCTACCTGCACCGAGCCGTCCTTGACGGCGTTGGCGGTGGTCTCGCCGGTCGACTTCCACTCCTTGAACGTCAGGCCGTAGACGTCCTTGAGCGGCTGCTCCTGGCGGGACTTGAACTCCGGCGGGCCGCCGATGGTGAGCTCGCCCGCCTTTCCGGCCAGGTCGGCGATCGACTTCAGCCCGTACTTGTCGGCCGTCTCCTGGCTGACGCTCAGGGTGTCCTTGTCCTCGGCGGGGGAGGACTCCAGGATCGCGAGCGGCTCGGGCAGCGACTTGGCCAGCTCGGCGTTGACGGCGGTGGTGCCGGGATCCGCCGGCTTGCCGCCCAGGTAGGCGAGCAGCGAGCCGTTGTACTCGGGCAGCACGGACAGGCTGCCGCTCTGCACCTGGCCGTAGAGCACCTCGCGGCTGCCGATGTTGAACTTCTCCTCGACCTTCACGCCCTTGGCCTTGAGCGCCTGCGAGTAGATCGAGCCGAGCAGCACGTTCTCGGGGAAGTTGGCCGAGCCGACCACGACCGTCCCGCCGGCCGGGGCGCCCGCGGAAGTGCTGCCGACGGGCGCCGGGGCCGCCGAACCCTTGCCGCCCAGCGGGTCGTCGCCGGCGGACGAGCAGGCCGTCGCGGTCAGGGCGAGCGCGGCGAGCGCGGCCAGGGCGGCGGTGCGGCGGCCGACCGTCGCCGTTCTCAGCGGCGCGGATGCGGATGTCGACATGGTGATAGGTGTCCTTTCGAGGTGGACGTCACGGTCGGTCGAAGGGGGCGAGCGAAGGGGCGAGCGAAGGGGACGGGCGGAGGGGCGGTGCTGGAACGGCGGGCAGCCGCCGGAACGGAGGGCCTGGAACGGTCACGTCGGCTGCCGGGCCGCGGCCAGCTGCTGCGCACGCAGCCCGGGGGGCAGCGCGTACCTGGCGAGCAGGGCGAAGAACACCTGCGCCCCGACCGCGAGCAGCACGACCAGCAGCGCGCCGCCGACCGTCATCGCGTAGTCCCGGGTGGCCAGCCCGTCGACGACGTACCGGCCGAGCCCGCCGAGCCCGACGTACGCGGCCACCGTCGCCGTCGCGATGACCTGCACGGTCGCCGTCCGGAAGCCGGCCAGCAGGGTCGGCAGCGCCGACGGCACGCAGACCTGCCACAGCACCTGCGGGTGCGTCAGCCCGACGCCGCGCGCCGCGTCCCGCACGTCCGGATCGGTGCCGCGCACCCCCTCCACGGCGGCGACCAGCAGCGGCGGCGCGGCCAGCGCGACCAGTGGCACCAGCACGGCGGTGTCGCCGACCCCCGCCAGCAGCACCGCCAGCGTCACCAGCCCGAGCGTCGGCAGGGCGCGGGCGGCCCCGGCCATCGCGGTCACCACGGTGACGCCGCGCCCGGTGTAGCCGATCAGCAGGCCGAGCGGGACGGCCAGCAGCGCGGCGAAGAGCAGCGCCTCGCCGGAGAACAGCAGGTGCTCGGCGATCCGGTTGACGATCGAGTTCGGGCCGCTGCGGCGGTCCGGGTCGGAGAAGAAGTCCCCCAGCCAGGTGAGCCAGTTCACCGGCCCGCTCCCTTCTCCCGCACGGCCCAGGGCGCCAGCAGCCGGCGGGCGCCGACCAGCAGGAGGTCCACGGTCAGGGCGAGCGCGGCGATCAGCACGATTCCGGCCACGATCGGGGTCGGGAAGGTGCGCTGGAAGCCGTCGATGAACAGGTAGCCGAGCCCGCCGCGCCCGACCAGCGCGCCCACCGAGGCCAGCGAGATGCTGGAGACGGCCGCGACCCGCAGACCGGCCACCAGATAGGGGACGGCGGCGGGCAGTTCGACGGCGGCCAGCCGGTGCCACGGCCCGTAGCCCATCGCGGTCGCGGCCTGCCGCACCGGGTCGGGCACCGCGCGCAGCCCGTCCACCGTGGTGGGCAGCAGCACGGCGAGCGCGTAGAAGGTGAGCGGGATCATCACGGTGGTCTGGGTGGCCAGCCCCGTGTAGGGGATGAGGACCACGAAGACGGCCAGCGAGGGCAGCGCGTAGACGATGTTGAAGACGGCGGCGAGCGGCTGGTAGAGGCGCGGGAAGCGGGCGCAGGCCAGGCCGAGCGGAACCGCCAGCAGCAGGCCGATCAGGACCGGGAGCAGCGCGATGACGGCGTGGTCGGCGAGCAGGTCGCCGAGGTAGCCGAGGTGGTCGCCGATCCAGTACCAGCGGACGATCGGTTCATCGTCCACCGGTGGCTCCGTCCTTCTCGGCCTCGTTCGCGGCCGGCTCGTTCGCCCCGGCCTCGTTCACCTCTGCTTCGTCCGTCGCGGTCCGGTCCGCCGAGGGGACGTGGGCCACGCCGGCCGGGGACGTGCGGGCCGCGAGCGCCGCCAGTACGGCCTCGCGGTCGGCGGTGCCGGTCACCCGGCCGTCGGCGTCCAGGGCGAGCGCGATCCCGGCGGGGGAGAGCACGGCGGCGTCCAGCGCGGCGCGCAGCGTGTCGGCCTCGGGCCGGAACCCGGGCGCCGGCTGCAGGGCGGTGCCCGTCGCGTCCCGGTCGATCCACCCGATCGGGCGGCGCTCGTCGTCCAGCACGAGCTCCCACCCGTCGAAGCGCGCCCTGCCGCCCAGCCCCCGGCCGCCCGGCGTCCCTCCGCCCGGCGTCCCGCCGTTCGTCCCGCTGCCGTTCGCCGCGCCCGGTATCGGGCGCACCGCGACGGCCGTGGCGGGCCGCAGCCCGAGCCCGCGCAGGCCCCGGTCGCGGCCGAGGAAGGCGGCGACGTCCGCGTCGGCGGGCGCCGTGAGCAGCGTGTGCGGATCCGCGAGCTGGGCGATCCGGCCCCGCTCGCGCAGCACCACGACCTGGTCGCCGAGCCGGACGGCCTCCTCGATGTCGTGCGTCACGAACAGCACCGTCTTGTGCAGTTCGGCCTGCAGGCGCAGCAGCTCCTCCTGGAGCCCGGCCCGCACCACCGGGTCGACGGCGCTGAACGGCTCGTCCATCAGCAGCACCGGCGGATCGGCGGCCAGCGCCCTCGCCACGCCGACGCGTTGCTGCTGGCCGCCGGAGAGCTGGAACGGATAGCGCTTGGCGGTCTCCGGGGCGAGCCCGACCAGGTCGAGCAGCTCGGCCGCCCGGGCGCGCGCCTTCCTCCGGTCCCAGCCGAGCAGGTAGGGGACGGTCGCGACGTTGTCGATCACCCGGCGGTGCGGGAACAGCCCGGCCTGCTGGATCACGTACCCGATGCCCCGCCGCAGCTTGGCCGGGTCCAGCGCCGCGACGTCGGTGTCGTCCAGCAGGACCCGGCCCGAGGTCGGCTCGATCATGCGGTTGACCATCCGCAGCAGGGTGGTCTTCCCGCAGCCGGACGGTCCGACCAGCACGGTCGTGCGCCCGGTGGGGACGTCGAGGTCGAGGCCCTCGACGGCGACCGTGCCGTCGGGGTGGCGCTTGCCCGCGCCGTCGAATCTGATCACGGGGGGTGTCCTCGTCTCGGCGGCCCCCGGCGGCGGCGCCGATGGTGTCGTCTGGCGGTCTGTCGGTCTCGGTCGGTGTGCCTTCGGTCGCGTGGCTGCCCGCTCTGGCGGCGGTGGAAACTCTGATCAGCCTATGACCTGACGACCCCGCTGTCCCTGATTTACCAGCCGCATGTGTCAGCCGGACGGTGAGCCGTGGTCGGAACCGGCGTGCGCCGCGACAGGCGCTGATCCGACCACGGCCGGCGTCGTGATCCCGGACCGCTCACCCGCCCTGACGGGTCGGCAGCCCGGCCGCCGCCCAGCCGACGAACCCGCCGTCCAGGTCGGTCGCCCGGTGCAGGCCCAGGTCGCGCAGCGACGCCGCCGCCAGGCTCGACGCGTACCCTTCCGAGCAGACCAGGATCACCTCCAGGTCGTGACCGGTGGCCTCGGGGATCCGGTGACCGCCCGTCGGGTCCAGCCGCCACTCCAGGACGTTGCGCTCGATGATCAGCGCGCCGGGGATCTCACCCTCGGCCGCGCGCTGCGCCGCCGGGCGGATGTCCACCAGCAGGGCGCCGTCGCGCTGCGCGCGGAACGCCTCCTCGGCGCCGGGCCGGTGGACGCCCGCGCGGGAACGGGCGAGCAGGTCGTCGATCGTGGTCACCACTGGTCGGGTCCTTCCTCGGAGGTGCGGACCAGGCCGCCGGCCCGCAGGTCGTAGTGCGCCATCGAGCTGAGCGGCGGCGAGTAGGCGTGCAGCGTCACGGCCGGTCCGGACGCGGTGTTGCGGACGTCGTGCACGTAGTCGGGGCCGAAGGCGCGGACGGTGCCGGACTGGACCCGCCGGATCAGCAGGCCCTGCTCGGTGCCGCCCAGCGACAGCTCCTCCAGCTCGCCGAGCGCGACGGTGAACGCGCCGCGCGAGCCGCCGTGGTCGTGGAAGCCGGTGGACTGGCCGGGCAGCCAGCTGATCAGCCAGACCTCGTGGTCGTCGTCGGCCGCGAGCCGCCGGTACCAGCGCTCCTCGGTGGAGAGCCGTACGTGGTGGATCCACTGTTCGGGCTGTTCGGCCAGCTCGCGGACGATGGTCCGCAGCGCGCTCGGGGTGAGCGGCGCGCGGGCCTCCGGGGTGGTGGCGGGCGTGTCGGGGGCGAGGTCCAGGCTCATGTGGGTGTCCTCGGAGGAAGGCGGGAGGGGGAGTCGACCGAGGTGTGTGGCGCGCGCGCCGCCCGCACCGGACCCCATCGGTCGGACACCGGGGGGTGGCACGGTCACGCCGGTCGAAGGCGCGTCAGGAGTACCGCGGGTGCGCGGCGCGGGCCCTGGCGAACGTCACAGGGCGGGGCCGGCGGGGAAGGGGAAGATCAACAACAGGCACAGATGGAACTCGCCTGGCGCCGGAGGTCGACGTGCAGGCGGCAGACCAGAGTGGTGCCGGAGTCCATGAGCCGGATCCTTCCCGACGGACGCGGCGGGAGTCAAGCGCACACCGTCACAGCCGCCCGTTGCGCCCCTGGTCGGGTGCGGTGGCGCCGTGCTCCGCCTCCGGCGCCCGGCCGGGTCCGGGGACGGTCCCCGGCCGGCCGTTGGCCTTGCCGTCCCTCGGCGCCGTAGGTCCTCCTGCCGCCGGTCCCGCCGCCGCCGGCCCTGCCGTCGCCGCCGCCGGTTCTGCCGCCGCGGCCACTGGAGACGCCGGGGACGGGGTGTCCACCGGTTCCACGGTGGACGCCGGATCCGCCGCCGCCGGCGCGGGTGCGGGGGCCTCCGAAGCCGCCAGCGCCGCCGCGACGGCCGGTGCGGCCTGCTCGCCCAGGTACCGGCCGAGCGTCTGATATGCGTCGAACTGCCGGTGGTCGAACCACTGGTCGCCGGCACCGTCGTTCGGGAACGCCGGATCGGCCGCCGCGTACGCGTGCAGCTCGTACGGCATGCCCGGGGTGAGGACGGCCTGGGCGACGATCAGCGTGCCGTGCCGGGCCGAACCCGGCGGGCCGTCGTCGTCCCCGAGCTCCAGCGGCCACGGGTACACGATGTCGCCCACCACCACCGCCCGGGCGGAGAGCCGCTCGGCCAGCCGCGCCGCCAGGCCGCGCAACGGCGACTGGTCCCGGGCGGCCCCGGGTGCGCCGCCGCCCCCGGCACTGCCCGGGACCAGCAGCTCAGGCTCGCGCAGCGTGATGGCGATGCCCAACTCCTCCCGCGCCAGGGTGATCGCCGCCGCGAGCGCGCCCGCGAAGGCCGAGTCGCCGCTCGCGTCGACGCACACCGCCGTCCGCACGCCGTGCCGCAGCAACTCGACCAGGCCGAGGTTCTCGTAGTGCCCGCCGTCCGTGGTGAGCAGGAACCGCGCGTCCATCGGGTACCGCCCGCAGGCCTCCCGCAACTGGTAGGACAGCCGCCGGACGGCTGGCTGCGGCGCGTACCGCCAGTCCCGGTCGGCGGCCCAGAGCGGGGCGAGCGCCGCCGGATTGGGCAGCCAGGTGCCGAGACGCGCGTTGGTCACCGCGAACAGCCCCTGGTAGGCGCGGGAGCGGCGGCCCATCGCGGAGGAGAACGCCGCCCCGGAGACGGCCATCGCGGACTGCACCGTGAGGTCGCGGGCGATGTGCCGCCGGGTGCGCCGCTCCAGCAGGTCGGTGCGCGCGTACCCGACGTCCGGCCCGCCCACGTAGTCGTGCGAGAAGGTGAACGACACCGCCCGCCGGCCGGGCGGGGTGCGCGCGCTGCCGGAGAGGTTCGCCGCCGCCGCGAAGATCACCTGCGGGAAGTCCGGCCGGCGGGCGCCGTAGTGGCTGAGCCGGGTCTGCTCGCCGAAGAAGTGGTACGGCCGGGCCAGCACCTCTCCGGCCGCGTCCCCGTCACGGTCCCCGCCGTCCGAGCCTTCGCCGTCCGAGCCCTCACCCCCGTCCCTGCCCTCAACCGCTCCCTCGGCCGGCCCCTCCACCACCCGCCGGACCGCGAAGGCCGAGGCCAGCCGGCGCCGGTAGAAGGGGTGCAGGCCCATCCAGGTCTGGTCGAGGTTGAGCCCCACCGTGAGCAGGACCAGTGGCAGCAGCACCTGGAGCACGCCCGGCCAGGCGTGCCCGGTGGCCACCGCCCAGCCGAAGGTGAGCAGCGTGCCCGCGGTGAGCGCGGTCAGCGCCGACCAGAGCACCAGGTACTCGGTGATCCGCCCGGTGAGCCCGCCGGGCCGCCGCAGTCCGGCGCGCCGCACCCCGCGCAGCACACCGCCGAGCACCGCCGCGCCCTGTTCGATGGCGCGCCGGCCGTGCCAGAGGATGCCCAGCAGCAGCGCCAGGTAGCTGAGCAGCACGGTGAGGCTGATGCCGGCCCCGGTCTGCCGGGCGCCGACCGCGAGCGCGCTCTGCAGCGCGACCGCGCCCCACGCCAGCCCCGGGACGGCCAGCACGCCGACGGCGGTCAGCGCGGCCAGCGCGAGCGCGCCGTGCGAGAAGCGGCGCAGCACCCGCGGCAGCAGGGTGTTCCAGCCGAGCCAGGAGAAGGTGAGCAGCCACAGCAGCCACCCGGTGGTGGCGGTCGCCAGCAGTCCGGCGAGGGCGAACAGGGCGGGGGAGCGCACCGACGGCGGCCCGTCCAGGTCGGCGAGCGGGACGAGGTGGTAGCAGCGGCTCAGCCCCAGGCCCAGCACCAGGACGGTGGCGAGCAGCAGGGAGAGCGCCGCGACCAGGCCGCGCAGCAGCGTGCCGAGCGCCACCAGCCACTCGCCCGCGCCGTCCGCCAGGTACTTGGAGTGGCGCCGCAGGTGGTCCTCCTCGGGCGAGCCCGGTTCGAGCACGGTGTCGGCGCTCAGCCCGGAGCGGGCCCGGACCGGTCCGCCGGGCGCCGAGTCGCTCAGCGCCAGCTGCATCGCGCCGACGGTGTACCCGCCGCCGGAGACGGCGACCAGGTAGCGGGCCTGTTTCAGCCAGGGGCGCAGCGCCTGCAGCGCGCCGAGGGTGACGCAGGCCGATCGGATGCCGCCGCCGGAGACGCAGAAGCCGAGCCGGGCGTGCTCGCGCCCCGGCGGTACCCGGGCGGCGTTGCGCCAGCGGGCGTGCCGGGCGAGCGGCCCGTGGACCCTGGGCCCGGGCGGCCACCGCCCGCCCCGCGCGGTCACCACCGGCCACGGCGGGATCAGCGCGGGCCCCGCCCCGGTGTCCCCGCCCGCCTCCTCCAGCGGCCGGGGCAGCAGGGCGCGTACCGCCCGGTGCACGGTGGCGGCGCAGACGACGACCGCCACCGCGCCGGCGGGCGGCAGCAGCAGCCACTTGACCGTGGCGAAGGCGGCCGCCGCCGCGAACGGCGCGTCCCCGCCGGTCGGCCCGGGGCCGGCGTGGCCGAGCCCGATGGCCAGCAGGACGTCCTCGGCGAGGTCGCAGCCGCCGGCCAGCAGCCCGGCCAGGCCCGCGACGAGCGCGGTCAGCCGCCAGTGCGCCCGGGTGAACACGTGTCCGCCGAGCATCCCGGCCGCCGCCAGCGTCACCCCGAGGCCGCCGATCAGCCAGAGGTCGGCGTCCAGCGAGGCGCGGAAGTCCGGCGCCCGTCCGGCGAGCACGCCCTCGGCGGCGGCCCGCGAGCCGGCCAGCTGGAGCCGGACGTCCAGCGTGCCCTGGCCGGCGGGCGTCCGGCGGACGAACAGCAGCCAGCCCAGCACCGCCGGCACCGGCACCCCCAGCCCGAGCAGCAGCCCGCCCCAGGCGGGCACCCGCGCCGTCCCCCTCGCCCCGTCGGCCGTCACCATCCGTCCACCACCCCCTTCCAACCGCTCCGGGTCGCTCGGCGCCACACGGGGCCACACGGGGCCACTCCGAGCCGTCCGGCCACTTCGCGTCACGGGCTTCCTGCCCCGAACCACGCCGCCCCGCTCCTGGATTCACTCGAATGAGTAAGGATCGCGCTCCCGGGGTAGATGACCGTTTCATCCCACTGATTCATCCGGCCTGCCGGCCCCGCGTGTCCGCGCGGCAGGATCGCCCCAGCCGCGTCGCGTCCGACGTATTGTCAGGCGACCGAGGCCGGGCCTACGGTCGAGGCACCCACCCTCTACGCACGTAGACCGCGCTTCGGGCGCACCATGACGCGGACCGCGCACCGACCGCGCACCAGCCGCACCGCACGCAGACATCCACCGCAGGCAGCACCGCCCGCCAACCCTCGAACCGCGGGCCCGCCCCGGGACGGGCCGCGGAGTTGCGGAGGTACCCATGTCGCAGATCGTCCGTGCCGCCCTCGTCCAGACCCGCTGGACCGGCGACCAGGAGAGCATGATCGCCCTCCACGAGCGCTACGCCCGCGAGGCCGCCGCCCGGGGCGCGAAGATCCTCGGCTTCCAGGAGGTCTTCAACGCCCCGTACTTCTGCCAGGTCCAGGAGCCCGAGCACTACCGCTGGGCCGAACCCGTCCCCGACGGCCCCACCGTGCGCCGGATGAGCGACCTCGCCCGCGAGCTCGGCCTGGTCCTCGTCGTCCCCGTCTACGAGGAGGAGCAGCCCGGCGTCTACTACAACACCGCCGCCGTGATCGACGCCGACGGCCGCTACCTCGGCAAGTACCGCAAGCACCACATCCCGCAGGTCAAGGGCTTCTGGGAGAAGTACTACTTCAAGCCCGGCAACCTCGGCTGGCCGGTCTTCGACACCGCCGTCGGCAAGGTCGGCGTCTACATCTGTTACGACCGGCACTTCCCCGAAGGGTGGCGCGCCCTCGGCCTCCGCGGCGCGCAGATCGTCTACAACCCCTCCGCGACCAGCCGCAGCCTCTCCGCCTACCTCTGGCAGCTCGAACAGCCGGCCGCCGCGGTCGCCAACGCCTACTACGTGGCCGCGATCAACCGCGTCGGCACCGAGGAGTACGGCGACAACGACTTCTACGGCACCTCCTACTTCGTCGACCCGCGCGGGCGGTTCGTCGGCGACGTCGCCTCCGACAAGGAGGAGGAACTGGTCGTCCGCGACCTCGACCTCGGGCTCATCGAAGAGGTCCGCAGGCAGTGGGCGTTCTACCGTGACCGCCGCCCCGAGGCCTACGGCCCGCTGACCGAGGCGTGAGGGAGGCGACCCCCGTGACCGACCCCGTGACCACCCCCGCCGTGCCCCGCCGCACCGCCGTCCGCGGCGGACTCGTCATCACCGCCACCGAGGAACTGCGCGCCGACGTCCTCATCGAGGGCGAACGGATCGCCGCCCTCGCCGCCACCGGCAGCGAGGCCGCCCTCTCCTGGACCGCCGACACCGTCATCGACGCGGCCGGCCACTACGTCATCCCGGGCGGCGTCGACGTCCACACCCACATGGAACTCCCGTTCGGCGGCACCCACGCATCCGACACCTTCGAGACCGGCACCCGCGCCGCCGCCTGGGGCGGCACCACCACCATCGTCGACTTCGCCGTCCAGCCCGTCGGAGGCAGCCTGCGCGAGGGCCTGGACGCCTGGCACGCCAAGGCCGACGGTAACTGCGCGATCGACTACGCCTTCCACACCATCGTCTCCGACGTCACCGACGCCGTCCTCAAGGAGATGGACACCCTCGTCGACTCGGGCGAGTCCACCTCCTTCAAGCTGTTCATGGCCTACCCCGGCGTCTTCTACAGCGACGACGGACGCATCCTGCGCGCCATGCAGCGCGCCGCCGCCAACGGCGGAATGATCATGATGCACGCCGAGAACGGCATCGCCATCGACGTCCTCGTCGAACAGGCCCTCGCCGCCGGCCGCACCGCCCCCCGCCACCACGGCGAGGTCCGCCGCGAACTGCTGGAGGCCGAGGCCACCCACCGCGCGATCAGACTCGCCCAGGTCGCCGGCAGCCCGCTCTACGTCGTCCACGTCTCCGCCGCCTCCGCGCTCGCCGAACTCGCCCGCGCCCGCGACGACGGCCACCCCGTCTTCGGCGAGACCTGCCCCCAGTACCTCTTCCTCTCCACCGACGACCTCGCCGAGGAGGGCGACGACGGCTTCGAGGGCGCCAAGTACGTGTGCAGCACTCCGCTGCGCCCCCGCGAGCACCAGGCGGCCCTCTGGCGCGGCCTGCGCACCAACGACCTCCAGGTGGTCTCCACCGACCACTGCCCGTTCTGCTACACCGGCCAGAAGGAACTCGGCCGCGGCGACTTCTCCAAGATCCCCAACGGCCTGCCCGGCGTCGAGAACCGGATGGACCTCCTTCACCAGGCCGTCGTCGACGGACACCTCAGCCGCCGCCGCTGGATCGAACTCGCCTGCACCACCCCGGCCCGGATGTTCGGCCTGCACCCCCGCAAGGGCACCCTCGCCCCCGGCGCCGACGCCGACGTGGTCGTCTACGACCCCACCGCCGTGCAGACCGTCGCCGCCGCCACCCACCACATGAACGTCGACTACTCGGCGTACGAGGGACGCACCCTCACCGGCCGCGCCCGCACCGTCCTCTCCCGGGGCACCGTCGTCCTCGACCACGGCACCTGGCTCGGCCGGCCCGGCCACGGCACCTTCCTGCGCCGCGACACCTGCCAGTACCTGGGCTGAGCCCGCCCCCGCCTTCCCCGCTCTCCTTCCCCTCCCCTCCCACCGGAGCCACCATGGACATCGGCCTCGTCCTGCAGACCGACCCGCCCGCCCGCCTGCTCATCGACCGCATGGTCCGCGCCGAACGGGCCGGCTTCACCCACGGCTGGACCTTCGACTCCTGTGTTCTGTGGCAGGAGCCCTTCGTCGTCTACAGCCGCGTCCTGGCCGAGACCAGCACCCTCACCGTCGGCCCCATGGTCACCAACCCCTCCACCCGCACCTGGGAGGTCACCGCCTCCCTGTTCGCCACCCTCAACGACATGTACGGCAACCGCACCGTCTGCGGCATCGGCCGCGGCGACTCCGCCATGCGCGTCGCCGGCCGCAAGCCCGCCACCCTGGAACGGCTCTCCCAGGCCATGCACGCCATCAAGGAACTCGCCGAGGGCCGCACCACCGAGGTCGACGGCACCGAGATGCACCTGCCCTGGGTCGGCGAGGGCGCCACCCTGCCCGTCTGGATGGGCGCCTACGGTCCCAAGGCCCTCGCCTTGACCGGCCGCCAGGCCGACGGCTTCATCCTCCAGCTCGCCGACCCCTTCCTCACCGAGTACATGGTCAAGGCCGTCCGCGACGCCGCCGCCGAAGCCGGCCGCGACCCCGACGCGCTCACCGTCTGCGTCGCCGCCCCCGCCTACGTCACCGCCGACGACTCCCCGGCCACCCTCGCCCACGCCCGCGAACAGTGCCGCTGGTTCGGCGGCATGGTCGGCAACCACGTCGCCGACCTGGTCCGCCACTACGGCGAACACTCCGGCCTGGTCCCCGACGCCCTCACCGCCTACATCAAGGACCGCCAGGGCTACGACTACAGCCACCACGGCCGCGCCGGAAACCCCGACACCGCCTTCGTCCCCGACGAGATCGTCGACCGCTTCTGTCTCATCGGCCCCACCGCCACCCACCTCGCCCGCCTCGACCACCTCCGCACCCTCGGCGTCGACCAGTTCGCCATCTACGCCATGCACAACGCCGTCGAACCCACCATCGACGCCTACGGCACCACCGTCATCCCCACCCTGCGCGCTACCCGCTGAACCACGGCCCGCCGGCGGCCCAGTGCCTCACCCATCCCGCGAAGCCCGGCTCGGCGGTGCTGGATCCGAACTCCGCGCCGAACGGAGCCGCGCCCTCCCCGCCGACGTACCAGACGTGCCCACGGTGGGGGCCCGTGACGACGAGATGCCAGTACACGCCGCAGCCCTCGGTCCCCAGCACGACCGAACCGTGGTCGAAGACCTGGTCGAGGACCGGGTCGACCTCGGCGGAGGGCCTCGGGTCGTCCTCCCACACCCACGGCCCGGTCAGCGGGAAGGGACGGCCCAGGTCGCGCTCCGGCCGACCGGCACCCCAGTCGTCGGGCAGCTCGGCGAGTCCCACGAGCCCGTACCGTGGCGGCCCGGCCGCGGAGCCGTCCGCGACCTCCGCGACCACCGTCCGGTACGGCTCGGGCAGGACCACGCCGTGCACCGCCTCGAAGGCGCGCACGGCGTCCCAGCCCAGCGCCGGGCCACCCCCGTTCGCGGTGGCGAAGGCGGCCCGGATCGCGGCGAGGTCGCGAGGGTCGGCGTGCTCCGTGTTCACGGCCCCATGGATATCACTCGGCTCCGACAGCGGGCGCGTGAAAGCGCCGGGCCGTCGACAGGCGTACGGCTCGTCCTGGGCCGAGTTGTGGCCACCCGAGGCCTACCGTCGCGCCCGTGCGGGACGCTGACCTCAGGTCAGCGCGGCCGCGACGAGTGCGGCCGTCCCGGCGAGCAGCGGCTCGTCGGCGGGTGCGGTCGGCTCGGGCCTGGTGGACAGCATCGCGATCGTGATCGGCCCCCGGTCCGGGGGCCAGGTGACGCCGACGTCGTTGGTGGTGCCGTAGTCGCCGGTGCCGGTCTTCTCCGCGACGGTCCAGTCCGCCGGCAGGCCGGCCCGCAGGCGGCGGGCACCGGTCGTGTTGTTCAACAGCCACCCGGTGAGCCGGTGACGGTCGGGGGCGTCGAGGGCGTCGCCGGTGGTGAGGCGGGCGTAGGTGCGGGCGATGGCGCGCGGGGTGGTGGTATCGGTGATCCGGCCGGGTTCCGCGGAGTTGAGCGCGGGCTCCCAGCGGTCGAGGCGGGTCGCGCGGTCGCCGATGGAGCGGCAGAAGCGGGTGACGGCCGGGGGCCCGCCGAGTTCGCGCAGCAGGAGGTTGGCGGCGGCGTTGTCGCTGTACGCGATGGCCGCCGCGCACAACTCCTCGCCGGTCATGCCCGCTTCGAGGTTCGCGGGCAGCCCCGTGATCGGCGCGTAGGCCGCTTCCGTGACGTCGTTCCGCGTGTAGCGGACGCGCTCGGCGAGGAACACGCCGTCGCGATCGAGGTCCCGCAGCGCCGCCGCCACGGCGATCGTCTTGAACGTCGAGCACATCGGGAACAGCTCGTCCGCGCGGTACGCCACCGTCCTCCCGGTGGCCGCGTCCTGGGCGAAGACGCCCAGCCGCCCCGCGTGCTCCTGCTCAAGTGCCCGTAGTCGGCCGGCGAGTTCTTCCCTACCGTCCTGGGCGAAGGCGCGCCCACCTCTCGGGACCGCGACCGCAAGGGTGGCGGCGGCGACCGCGCCAAGAACTCGCCGTCGACTTGGTCGCCGTCCCATCGGGGTCTCCCGTCGTCCGCGCCTGCTGGGGGTCTCCGTCTGTGCGGAGGGTCCCGTTGGATCCACACCGTAGTGCGAGGGGCGGGGGCGGCGGTGGATGCCGGGAAGCGGCCTGGCCCGCGCCGGCCGTGGTGCCGCTCGCCCGGCTGGAGGGGCTACGCCCCCGCAGCTGCGGAATCCGCAGCTTCCTTTGCTTCGGGCATCGCCCGCGTTCCTCGTGCCCGCCGTCGTGGGGAGAGGCTATCCGGCGAGGCGGCCGAGGCGGGTGACGTGCGTGAGGACCTGGGCGGGGCCGTCCTCCGTCTTGAGGGTCGCGGCGATGGCTCGGGCGTGGGTGCGGTGGTGGGGGGTGTCGAGGGCTTTGCGGATGGCGGTGGCGAGGCGGGAAGGGGTGAGGTGGGAGAGGGGGACGGGGCCGGGGGAGGTGCCGAGGCGGGTGAGGCGGGCGGACCAGAAGGGGGCGTCGAGTTGGGCGGGGACGGGGACGGTGGGGGTGCCGGCGCGGAGAGTGGCGGCGGTGGTGCCGGCGCCGGCGTGGTGGATGGTGACGGCGGTGCGGGGGAAGAGCCAGTCGTGCGGGGTGTCGCCGATGGTGAGGACGTCGTCGCCGTCGTCGGCGGCGAGCCCGCTCCAGCCGGACTGGAGGACGGCCCGGACGCGGGCGGCGCGGACGGCGGCGAGGATCGTGGTGGTGAGGCGCTCGGCGTCGGGGACGACGAGGCTGCCGAATCCGATGTAGACCGGGGGCGGCCCGGAGGCGAGGAAGTCGAGGAGGCGGGGCGGGGGTTGCCAGCCGGGGTCGGGCCGGGGCCACCAGTAGCCGGTGACGGCGTGGGACGGATGCCAGTCGGCGGGGCGCGGGACGACGTGGGGCGAAAAGCCGTGCAGCACCGTTCGGTTGCGCCGGGCGCTCGCCACGGTTCGGCGGGGCAGCCCGAGTTGGCGGCGCAGCGCGCTGACGGCGGGCGCGAAGAGGTGGTCGACGGCGGCCTGGACGGCGTGGCCGGCGAGCAGGTTGCCGGGGCCGCCGAGTGAGCGGCTGCCGAGGACGGCCGGGGTGAACGCGCGGGTGGGGGAGAGCGGTTGGAGGTGGAGCGCGATGTTCGGGATGCCGGCGGCCTCGGCGACGACCTGGCCGAGGTCGGCCGTGGCGCTGGTGGTGAGAAGGAGGTCGGCGCCCGGTTCGGCCGCGGTGGCGATGCCCGCGCCGAGGGCTGGCATGAACGTGCGGGCGAGGCGGGTCAGTTGGAGGAGGCCGAGCGGTCCGGCGCCGGCGCGCAGGAGTCGTCGGCCTCGGGTGGAGGCGAGTTCGGCGCGCGGGTCGACGGGGAGCGGGCGGAAATCGAGGCCGGCGGCGCGCACGGAGTCGGCGAAGGTGGTGTGGGTGGCGAGGGCCACCTGATGGCCGGCCGCGCTCAGACGGTCGCCGAGCCCGATGAAGGGGGCGACGTCGCCCCGCGAGCCGGCGGTGGCGATCAGGATGCGCATGGTCGCAGTATCGCGGGGTAGTCGGGCCCGGAGAAGGGCGCCACGCGCCACGCCGCCGCTGGGGGCGATGGCAGGGCGGGGCGATGGCGGCGGGCCGGGAACCGCCGG
The DNA here is from genome assembly GCF_039527695.1 of Kitasatospora putterlickiae. NCBI lineage: Bacteria > Bacillati > Actinomycetota > Actinomycetes > Kitasatosporales > Streptomycetaceae > Kitasatospora > Kitasatospora putterlickiae. The sequence continues at coordinate 25,680 of NZ_BAAAKJ010000078.1, read as the reverse complement.
ACACCGGTGCGGCGTCCTCGCAGGTGGTACGGCGCGCACGGGGCCGCCGTACGGCGTGAAGGGCGGGAGGACACGGATGAGCTTCGTCGCATGGATCGTGCTGGGCCTGGTGGCCGGGGCCCTGGCCAAACTGCTGCTGCCGGGCCGGGACCCGGGCGGCCTGGTGGTGACCACCCTGATCGGCGTCGCCGGCTCCTTCGTCGGCGGCTGGATCTCCTCGAAGTTCCTGCACCGCCCGGTGACGGCCCACTTCTTCGACCTGGCGACCTGGGCGTCCGCGATCGGCGGGGCGCTCGTGCTGCTGATCCTGTACCGGCTCGTGTTCGGCCACTCCCGGGACTGAGCGGCGGGAGAAGGACGGGAAGGCGGCGGGGCTGCCCGTCAGGCGTCGGCCGCCAGGCCGCGCAGGAGAAGCTTCCAGAGGGCCTCGAACCGGTCCTCGGCCGCCGGGTCGGACCAGCCGGCCGCGTGGGCGGGGTGGTGGAAGTGGGCGGTCGCCTCAAGCACCGCGCGGGCGGTCGCGGAGATCGGGGTGTGCCGAAAGTCCCCCTTCTCGATGCCGTCCTGGATGATCTGGGCGATCTGGTCGATCAGCGTGTCCACGTGGGCGTCGACGATGTGGCTCGCCTCGGCGACCAGTGTCAGGTAGGTCGCGAAGAGCTGCGGGTCATCGAGTGCCTTCTCGCGCTTGGCGGCGAACAGCGTGGTGAGCCACCGGTGCAGGCGCTCGGCGGCCGGACCGGGCTCGATGGCGATGAAGCGCAGGTCGTCGTGGGCCTGGGCGAGCCAGCGTTCGGTGACGGCCTCGCGCAGTGCCGTCTTGCTGGAGAAGAACCGGTAGACGCTGCCGTGGCTGACGCCGAGGGTGCGGGCGACGTCGACGACGGTGGCCTTGGCCGGGCCGAACCGCCTGAGGGCGTCCTCCGTCGCGCTCAGGATCTGTTCGGTGGTGAGTGCGCTGTCCGTGGCCACGGCGAGGTTCGTCCTTACGGGTGAGGCGTCCGCCCGCCGGGGTGCGGCGGACGGGCGGCCGGCCGGTTGGCGGCCGTCGGCGGATGGTGCGGGTGCGGAAGGCCCCGCCCGTGGCGCGCGTTCGTCGCGGGTGGGACCGCGGCTCGGCGCTCGCCGTCGAGATGGGCCATCTGGGCGGCAGCGTACCGTTCCCCGGCCCCGGAACCGGCGGGGACGGCCGCGTCGATGGCCGCGAGGTCCGCCTCGGTGAGGATGGCGTTCCGGCGCGCCGGACGCATCGGCGAGCCGGCTGCGGCGGCGGTCTCTTTGACCGGTGCAGCCGGGCCCGTGCGGGGTGGCGACCCCCGCGGAGGACAGATTTCAGAATCTGCTATCTGCTATCTGTCATCTGAAATCTGTCAGCTGTCATTTGTCAGACGTCCGGGACGCACCCGCTGTGCCTCCCCGGTGCCCCCGCCAGGTCCCGTCACCCGTCAGTCGGTCACCCGGCTCCGGTTCTCGTACGCCAGATCGAGGTACTCGGGGTGTCGGGACATCCACCCCTTGATGAACGGGCACGTCGCCAGCACCGCCAGTCCCCGTGCCCGCGCATCGTCCAGCGCCGCCCGCGCCAGCGCCCCGCCGATGCCCTGCCCCTCGTACGCCGGCTCGACGACGGTGTGCGGGTACACCACCAGTTCCTCGCTGCGCATGTACTCCGCGAACCCGGCCAGGTGGTCGTCCAGCCATGCCTCGAACCGGCCGGCGCCCTCGGCATCACGGATCGTGACCGTCATCGCGGACTCCTCACTGATCGTCGCGGAGCCGCGGCAGGCGGCCCCGGTCCATCATCCGGCGGCCGCCCGCGCCCCGCTCGCGGGGCGGCGCCATGCGCGACCGGGGTGCGCGAGACCGGCCGGACCGGTG
>NZ_BAAAKJ010000078.1:20732-23727 GCF_039527695.1 Kitasatospora putterlickiae | reverse complement strand
CGCGCGGAGCAGGTGCGCCCGCGCCGGCGGAACGTTCCGCCACGTCGTCCGGCTCCCCAGCCCGTACTTCTTCTCGAACCGCCGCAGCAACCGCACCACCGCCCGGTGCCGCGCACCCCGGCGCGGACCGGACGTCAACAGCCGCGCCGTCGACGTCCCCAGGTAGGAGAAGTACGTCAGCTCGCCGCCGGGCACCAGCAGCCGAAGATAGAGGTCGAGGATGCGCCGGACCTCCAAGGGTTCGAAGTTGGTGAACGGCAGGCCCGAGACGATCACGTCGTACCGCTCGGCGGCCGGCCCGTACCCGCCGTCGCCGGACCGGCCGTCCCCAGACCCGCCGTCCCCGGCCCCGTCGCCACCCCCGTCCGACTCCGCCGCGCGGGCGGCCTCCGGAAGGTCCTGCACCCGGCACTCCGACACCCGCAGCGCCAGCTCGGGCCCGCGCCGAGCCAAGTGCGGGTCCGCCAGCAGCCGTTGGACGAACCGGGGGTTGGACTCCACCACGTGCAGCCGGTCGCCCTCCCGCAGCACCCGCGCCAGCCGGCGCGTCACCGCCCCCGTCCCGGCCCCCACTTCCAGCACCGAGATCGGCCGGTTGGGACGGCTCGTCGCCGGGACCACCAGCGCGTTCACCAGATCGGTCCCGCTCGGCGCCACCGCGCCCGTCAGCCGGAAGGTGCGCAGCGCCTCGGAGAGGAAGAACCAGCCCTCGCCGCCACCGGGCCGGCTGGCCCTGGAGACGGCGGGTGCGTGGTCGGGACCGGGGCCGGGAACCGGGTCGGGAACGGCGTCGGACCCGGGGCCGGGAGCAGGATCGGGATCGGGGTGGAGCTGATCGGTCGTCATGACACCGAAGCTAAGGACGCCCCGAACTCCCCGAATCGGCCGACCGACCGCCCGCACCCCCGACGAAAGTCGAGGGTCCCACTGGCCGATCGTCAGGGGCCAAGGCCCATCACCACGCCATACCATCAGGGCGCTGAAGCGAAGGAAGGGAGGACCAGTTGACCACCGACCACCTGACACGCACACCCCGCCGAACCCGCCTGTCCCGCCTGGCCCACCCGCGCCTTCCGTTCCGCCGCCCGCCGGAGGTGCCGCGCCCTGGGCGCGCCACGCCACTCGGCTGGTACGCCGCGCCCCGGAACCGGCTGATCGAGACGCTCCTGCTCGCGACCGTTCTCGTGCTCGTCGCCGAGGAGACCATCTTCCAGTGGCTCGGCCACGACCAGCCCCTACGCCCGCTGCGGATCGCCGGCGCCGCCCTCGCCTCGCTCTCCCTCCTCCTCACCCGTCGTCACCCGGTCGCCGCCGCGGTGCTGCCCGTCGTGGTCTGCGGGCTGCTCAACCGGGCCTTCCCCGGCCTGTTCAGCGTCTTCCACCTGGCCGCGACGGGCCGCATCCGCCCGGCCGTGGTCGCCGGGGCCGCGATGGCGGGGCTCAGCGTGATCCGTGCCGAATCCGTCCTCGACTGGGCGGGGCTCACCGGCTCCCAACTCCTCGTCGAGGCCGCCGCCATCTGCCTCGGCCTGTGGCTGCGCGGTCGCCGCGAGCTGATCCGCACCCTGGAGGCCAAGGTCGACGCGTTGCGCCGCGAACGCGAGCTGCGGGCCGAACAGGCCCGCGCCGCCGAACGCGCCCGGATCGCCCGTGAGATGCACGACGTCCTCGCCCACCGGCTGAGCCTCCTCGTGCTGCACACCGGCGTGCTGCGCGACCAGGCCCGGGCCGGCACCGTGGCCGATGACGCCGAACGCCTCGCCCACCGCCTCGAACTGCTCCGGGCGACGGCCGCCCGGTCGCTCGACGACCTGAGGGACGTCCTCGGCGCCCTCCGCGCCGACCCGCCTGACCGGCCCGATCAGCCCGATCAGTCCCACCAGCCCGACCGGCCCGATCCGCCGACTCCGCCCGCGCCGCCAGCCTCACCCGGTCCACCCGGCCCCTCCGGTCCATCGGCCACGGCCTACCCGCCGGGCCGGGCCGAGCCAGCGGCCCAGCCCCCACCGCCGTCCGGCAGCACACCGGCCTCCCGCCACCGCCTGGAGCCCAGACCCGTCGCGGCGCCCGCCCTGCGCGACCTCACCGAACTCGTCGGCGAGGCCACCGACGCGGGCCAGCGCGTCGAACTCGCTCTCACCGGAGACCCGGAGAGCATCCCGACCACCCACCGGCTGGCCGTCCACCGCGTCGTCCAGGAGGCGCTGACCAACGCGCGCAAGTACGCGCACACCGCGCAGGTCACCGTCCGGGTGCGGTACGGGGCGCCCGCGACGACCGTCGAGGTGCACAACGGGCCGGGCGACCCGGCGCCGTCCGGTGCCTTCACGGGCGGAGGCTACGGCCTGGTAGGGCTCGGCGAACGGGTCGGCGCGCTCGGCGGGCACTTCGACGCGGGCCCCGACGGCGCCGGCGGCTTCCGGCTGGCCGCCCGCCTTCCCGCCCCGCGACGCCCACCGGTCCGCCCGCCCGAGCGACCTCCCGCCCGGACGCCTCCCCACCCCGGACCGTCCGACCCGACCCCGGGCCGCGCGCCGGGACCGAACCCACCGAGCGAGGCGACGTGATCCGCACGATGGTCGTCGACGACGACGCCCTGGTCCGGCTCGGGCTCGTCGACCTGCTCGCCCAGGACCCGGAGCTGACGGTCGTCGCCGAGGCGGCCGACGGGCTGGAGGCCGTCGAACTCGCCGAGCGGCACCGCATCGACGTTGCCCTCATGGACATCCGGATGCCCCGCCTTGACGGCATTGCCGCGACCCGTCGGCTGCGCGATCTGCCCGACGGTCCGCGTGTCATCGCGCTCACCACCTTCGACCTCGACGAGTACGTGTACCGGGCCCTCGCCGCCGGCGCCGACGGCTTCCTGCTCAAGGACACCCCGCCCGCCGAGATCGCCCGCGCCGTCCACGTCGTCGCCGGCGGGCAGGGGATGCTCCACCCCGCGGCCGCCCGGCGGCTCATCGACCGCTACCACCGCACCGGTGAGCCGCGT
>NZ_BAAAKJ010000078.1:18299-20718 GCF_039527695.1 Kitasatospora putterlickiae | reverse complement strand
GCGGGGGCGGCTGGCCGCCCTCACCCCGCGCGAGACCGACGTCCTGCGCGAACTCGCCGTCGGCCGCTCCAACGCCGAGATCGCTCTCGCGCTCGGAATGCGCGAGAGCACCGTCAAGGCGCACGTCAGCCGGATCCTCACCGGACTGGGCGTCGGCAACCGCGTCCAGGCGGCGCTGCTCGCCCGGGACGCGGGGGTGGTCGACGACTCCGCCTGACCGACCGTCGTCCGCCAGGACGGTCCCCTGGCACCACCGTTGCCCCTCACGTCCGCCGCCCGACACCGCCACCGGAGGTCCGTTCCGTGCGGACATTCCGCATTCGCGCCGATCGGGCCGAATCCTCCCGTCCCGACCATGTCCGATCAGCGCCACGCGGTACTCGCCACCGGTCCGCCATCACCCATCTGGCTTGGAAAACGCGTGCCTTGGCGCCCCACGCTGCCGAACCCCCGCCCCGGGTCCATGGTGGAAGTGGGCGCGATCCGGCGACCGCGCCCGCGCGCCGGGCCGGATTTCGTACGCCGTGCGCCGACCGTGTCCCGCGGCCGCGCGCCGGGGCGGATCCCGGCCCCGGCACGCTGGGAGCAGGGCCACCTCGCAGGAAACCGAACGGTTCTTCTAGGCTCACATCTCGGCTTCCCTGCAGCGGTGCGCTGTTCCGCGCCTGCCGCAAGGGAAGCCGCCGTCCACGGAGGCCCCGGGACGATCGGGGCCACCGGATCGAGCGAGGAGGACGCACATGCCACACACGCCGCCCAGCCGTTCCAGCGCATTTGGACCGGAGGGCCCGTTCCGCTGTCCCGCCGGTGCCACCGGGCCCGTCCGCCCGGAGACCTGGTCCGGTCGGCCCGCCCGGCCGCTCTATACCGGCGGCGGCCGCGGAGGCGAGCGTTGAGTCCTCAAGCAGTCCGCCCGTCCACCGAGCCGACGGGCCCCACGGCCGCCGTCGCCACCGCCGCCCCCGTCTCCGCCGCCTCGACGCCCGTCACCACAGCCGTCACCGCGCCCGTCACTGAGCCCGAACCGACCAGGACCGCCGGCGCCGCACCCGGCGCGGCCACGCCCGGCACGACCAGGACCGGCACCGCCCGAACCGCTCTCGCCCCGGCCACCCCCACGCCCGCCACCGCACCACCCACCGCGGCGGCCCCCCACACTCCGGCCCTCCCCGACAGCGAGGGCCAACCCGGCCCCACGGCCGCGCTTCCCGGTCTGCCCCAGGCCCTCACCACCCGCGCCCGCACCCTCGCCGGAGCCGTCCGGAGACGCTGCGCGGACCTGGCCCGAATCGAGTCCCCCAGCGGTGACGCGCCCCGACTCGACGCCCTCGCCGAAGAGTTGGCCGCCGGCTTCCGTGCCACCGGCGCCACCGTTCAGCGCGAACCCGGACCGGCCGGCGACCACCTGGTCCTCCAGTGGGACGGCCGCGACGAGAGCCTGCCGCACCTGCTCGTGGTCGGCCACCACGACACCGTCTGGCCCGCCGGAACCCTCACCGACTGGCCGGTCACCGAACGCGACGGCACCCTCAGCGGGCCCGGCGTGGTCGACATGAAGGGCGGACTCGCCATCCTCGAAGGCGCGTTCGCCCTGCTCGCCGACCTCGGCCAACGCCCGCATCGCACCGTCCGCCTGGTCGTGGTTTCCGACGAGGAGGTGGGCAGCCCGGACGGCCGGCGCCTCGTCGAACGCCAACTGCGCGGGGCCGCCGCCGTACTGGGCCTCGAACCCCCGCACCCGGACGGCCGGCTCAAGACCGCCCGCCGCGGCTCCACCCGCGTACGGCTCACCGTCACCGGACGCGAGGCGCACGCGGGCAACGACGCCGCCGACGGGGTGTCGGCGGTCGATGAACTCGTGGACCAGCTGGTCGCCGTCCGCGGACTGGTCAGCCTGCCCGGCACCGAGCTCAACGCCGGCCGGATCAGCGGCGGCAGCCGCGCCAACGTGATCGCCGGCCGGGCCGAGGCCGAACTCGGCCTGCGCTTCTCCACCACCGAGGCGCAACGCCGCACCCTCGACAACCTCGCCCGGCTGACCGCGCTCCGACCCGGCGCGCGGGTCCGGACCGAGGTGCTGTCCAGCCGTCCCGCCTGGCCCGAGCGCTCCGCCAATCCGATGCTGCGCCACGTCCGTTCGCTCGCGGCGGCGCTCGGCCAGCAGCTGGACGGCGCTCCGGCGGGCGGCGCGGGCGACACCAACCTGCCGGGCTCGCGGGGACTGCCCACGCTCGACGGCTTCGGCGCCGTCGGCGGGGGCGCGCACGCCCGGCACGAGCACATCAGGATCGACCAGCTAGCGCCGCGGATCGCCCTGCTGGCGGCGCTCCTGGCCGTCCCGCTGCCGAGGCTGCGCGACCGCTCGGAGGGGTGAGCACGACGATCGGCCGGTAGCCGGCCGTGACGGTGGTCGGCGGAT
>NZ_BAAAKJ010000078.1:15726-18284 GCF_039527695.1 Kitasatospora putterlickiae | reverse complement strand
GGCGGATCCCGGGATCCGCCGACCACCGTCCGTCAGCGCGTGCCCGACTCCCGCCCGGCGTCGGCGAGCAGCGGGAACAACCGGGTGACCGCCGCCACGGGGCGGGTTCCGATCGAGGGCCACGGCTACTTCGCGCGCTGCCTCCAGCACGAGACCGACCACCTCGCCGGCGGCCTCTACATCGACCGCCTCGCCGCCCGGGGCCGCCGTACCGCGCTGCGCCGCATGGCGGAGCGGCAGGCGGAGGTGTTCGCCAAGCGGGCGGCCCGCGCCGAGGAACTGGCCGCTCTGCGCCGGGCCTGACGCCCGGCCCGGGTCCCGTGAGGCCCGTGCGGCACGGCGCGGCGGGTTCGGCCGCTGTTCAGCGGCGCGTGGCCCCGGCGATGATCTACGACCAGACCCGCTCCCTACCGTCGTGGCTCACACCATTTCGGGAGCGAACATGCACGACATCCACGAGTCCGGGCACGAGTGCGAGTGCCCGCGCACCGCCGATCTCGACGGGGACGGACCGGCTGCGGCCGGCCGGCGCCGGTTCCTGCGCGGGGCGGGCCTCCTGGGTGCCGGGGTCGGGGCGGTGGGGCTCGGCGTACTCGGCGCGGCACCCGCGCAGGCGGCGGGCGGGGCCGACGGGGCCGACACGGCTGACACGGAACCCGGGAAGACGGAGAAGGCGGGGAAGGCGAACGGCAAGGACAAGGGGAAGGGCAAGGGCAAGGGGCGCTGGCAGCCCGACCCGGACGCCCGCCAGTTCACCCTCGTCGTCATGCCCGACACCCAGTACCTGTTCGACCAGGACCGGATCCACCCGGCGCCGGTGGAGGCCTCGATCCGCTACGTGCTCGACGGCGGGGTCAACCGCGAGGACGGGACGGACGACAACATCGTCTTCCTGGCCCACCTCGGCGACGTCACCGAGAACGGGCTGGCCACCGAGTTCGCCGCCGTCTCCAAGGTGTTCGGCCTGCTGGACGACGCCGGCGCGGCCTACGGCGTGCTCGCCGGCAACCACGACGTGCGCTCCTCGACCGACGACCGGCGCGGCGGCACCCCGTACCTGGAGACCTTCAGCAAGGCCCGGGCCGCCCGTACCTCCGGCTACCACGCCTCCAGCCCGGACGGCTACAACACCTGCCACATCTTCACGGCGGGCGGCCGCCCGTGGATGGTGCTCTCGCTGGACTGGCGGCTCTCGGACGCGGGCTTCGCCTGGGCCAACGCGGTGATCGCGGCCAACCCGAAGGTCCCGGTGATCCTGACCACCCACGACCTGGCGTACGCCGACGACGGCGGCCGGGCCGAGCTGTCCGACTACGGCAAGAGGCTCTGGGACCGGCTGATCAGCGGCAACGACCAGATCTTCCTCACCGTCAACGGGCACTACTGGCCGCCCGGCCGCACCGTGCTGCGCAACAAGGCCGGCCACGACGTGCACGTCCACATCACCAACTACCAGGACCGCTACTACGGCGGTGCCGCGATGATCCGGGCGTACCGCTTCGACCTCGACCGTGACACCGTCGACGTGTCGACCTTCTCGCCGTGGATCCAGGAGATCGCCGCCGAGGAGCGCAACACGCTGGCGGCGCAGCAGGTCGAGCTGACCTCGGACGTGGACCGCTTCTCGCTCGCGATCGACTTCGACCGGCGCTTCGCGGGCTTCGCGCCCGTCCCGCCGCGCCCGGCGCGCAGGCCCGCCGAACTGCTGGTCCGGGACACCGCGGCGTACTGGCGCTTCGACGGAGGTGGCGGTGACGGGACGGCGGTCACCGCGCAGCAGGTCGTCAAGGACCTGACCGGGCAGGGCAACGACCTGTACGTGCGGAGCGCCCCGGGCACGCCCGACGGCGCGCTCACCTGGTCCGCCGACCACCACCCGGACCAGCCGGGTCACGGCAGCCTGCTGCTCAAGGGCACCCGCTCGCCGGTGCGCGGCGGCTACCTGGAGACGGCGCCCACCGCGCCGCTGAACCGGGAGACCTTCGAGCGCGGCTTCACCGTGGAGGCCTTCTGCAGGCTGCCCGCCGACTGGGACTCCGGGCAGAGCCGCTGGTCCGCCCTGCTCAGTCGGTGGGGGATGGCGGGCGAGGCGGGCAAGAGCGGTACGGGGGTGGACGCGGAGGAGCCCGTCGTGACGCTCAGCCTCTCCGAGGCGCCCGCCCTGCAGTGGTGCGTCTACCCGGTCAACCAGACCGGGGCGTCCACCTGCTGGGGGCACCAGCTGCCCCTGGACCGGTGGTGGCACGTCGCGGTCGTCAACGACGGGAGGCTCAGCCGGATGTACGTCGACGGCTGTGAGGTGGCCCGCAACCCGGCGACCCCGGCCGTGGGGCTGACCACGCTGGGACGCCCGTGGATGCTGGGCGGTTACGCGTACGCGGGGGTGCTGGACAAGGTGTTCCACGGGTACGTCGGCGACGTCCGGGTCGTGAAGCGGGCCCTGCGGGTGCGTGAGTTCATGACGGCGTGACCCGGTCTACGGCCGCGTGACCACCTGACGCGCGGACGCGGACGCGGACGCGGACACTGACGCGGAGGCGGTCACGGAATCGGACGCC
>NZ_BAAAKJ010000078.1:8877-15706 GCF_039527695.1 Kitasatospora putterlickiae | reverse complement strand
ATCGCTCGCAGGCGGGCCAGGCACTCGGCGACGAAGGCCGGATAGGTGTGCCAGTAGTACGAGAGCCCGCTGGCGCCGACCGCGATCGCCCAGGCGCGGGCGCGGGTCCACGTCGGCTCGTCGAGGTCCAGCGCGTCCCAGTAGGCGCGGCGCGCCGCCGGCGGCAGGTCCCAGACGGTCGCGTGCTCGGCGTCCGGACGGCCGATCGACAGGCAGCCGAAGTCGATGACCGCGTGCAGTCCGCCCTCCCTGACCAGGAGGTTGGTGGGCTTGAGGTCGCCATGGAGCCAGACCTGCGGCGCGGACGGCTCCGGCAGCGCGAGCCCGGCCCGCCACAGCCGCTCCAGCGCGTCGACATCGAGCGTGTCGACGCCGGGAGCGTCAACGCCGGGAGCGTCGACGCCGAGGTCACCGCTCCCGTCGGGGCGCTCCGCGCCGGGACCCACCAGCGCGCGGCAGTCCGCGAGGCGCGGGGTGACCCACTCGTCGCAGTCCCGCAGCGAGCCGCCGCGGTACCAGCTGAGCTCGTCCGCCCGGCTCGCGCCCATCAGGTCGAGGCCGTGCAGCTCCCGCACGAACGCCGCGAGGCCGGCGCCGAAACCGGCCCAGTCCCGGACGCTCGCCGGCCCGGGCTCGGCCCCCTCGATCCAGCGGTAGACCGACCAGTCGAGCGGGAATCCGGCGCCGGGCGCGCCGATGTGGACGGGCTCCGGGACGGCGCGGCCGAGCAGCGGCGCCAGGCGCGGCAGCCACCGCTGCTCCTTCCGCACCGACCGGGCGGCGTCCGGGGTGCGCGGCAGCCGGACGAGCAGGTCGTCGCCGAGCCGGTACATGGTGTTGTCGGTGCCCGCGCCCGCCGGTGCCAGGGCGAGGCCGGCCCACTCCGGCCGCTGCGCCCGCAGCAGGGTCCGGACCAGGTTCTCGTCGGCCGGGATCTCGTCCGTGTGCAGTGTCATGCCGGGAGTCTGGCCCGCGGGCCGGGCGCGGGCCACCGGTTTTCCGTCCGCGCAGTCCGCAGTCCGCAGTCCGCAGTCCGCAGTCCGCAGTCTGCACAGCCGGCACAGTCCGCCCCGGCCGCCCCAGCGCGTCCCAGCCCGCCCGCCACCGGCGGTGCTCCCTTGTCAGCCGCCCCGCACGCGCGCACAATGGACCCGACCGAACGGTTGGTCGGTATCTCTCTGAGTCGGCGAAAGGGGACCGTGGTGGCAGCAGAGGTGGCCGAGCGGCCCGGGGCGTCGCCCGACGGGGCGCTCGAAGAGGCGTTCGAGGCCGTCATCGCCGCGGAGCAGCGCATCGAGCCCCGCGACTGGATGCCCGACGCCTACCGGGCCACCCTCGTCCGCCAGATCGCCCAGCACGCGCACTCCGAGATCATCGGCATGCAGCCCGAGGGCAACTGGCTCACCCGTGCCCCCTCCCTGCGCCGCAAGGCGATCCTGCTCGCCAAGGCCCAGGACGAGGCCGGCCATGGCCTGTACCTGTACGCCGCTGCCGAGACCCTCGGCGTGGACCGCGCCGAGCTCACCGAGAAGCTGATCGCCGGACGCCAGAAGTACTCGTCGATCTTCAACTACCCGACGCTGACCTTCGCCGACGTCGGCGTGATCGGCTGGCTGGTGGACGGCGCCGCGATCTGCAACCAGGTCCCGCTCTGCCGCTGCAGCTACGGCCCGTACGCCCGCGCCATGGTCCGGATCTGCAAGGAGGAGTCGTTCCACCAGCGCCAGGGCTACGAGCTGCTGATGACGCTGATGCGCGGCACCGACGCCCAGCGCCGGATGGTCCAGGACGCGGTGGACCGCTGGTGGTGGCCGTCGCTGATGATGTTCGGCCCCTCGGACGCCGCCTCGCCGAACACCGCCCGGTCGATGGCCTGGCGGATCAAGCGGCACACCAACGACGAGCTGCGCCGGCGCTTCGTCGACATGACCGTCCCGCAGGCCGAGCACCTCGGCGTCACGCTCCCCGACCCCGAGCTGCGCTGGAACGAGGAGCGTGGCGGCTGGGACTTCGGCGAGCCGGACTGGTCGGAGCTGAACCGGGTCATCCACGGCCAGGGCCCGTGCAACGCCCAGCGGATGGAACGGCGGCGGACCGCGCACGAGGACGGCGCGTGGGTGCGCGAGGCGGCCACAGCGTACGCGGCGAAGCGCCGCGCCGAGGCCGGCACGGGGACGGAAGCGGGACGGCACGCGGAACAGGAGAACGGAAAGTGACCGAGTCCAAGGCCGGCTGGCCGCTCTACGAGGTGTTCGTGCGCCCCCGGCGCGGCCTGAACCACGTGCACGTCGGCTCGCTGCACGCGTCCGACGACCGGATGGCCCTGCTCGCCGCCCGCGACCTCTACACCCGCCGCAACGAGGGCGTCAGCCTCTGGGTGGTCCGCTCCGACGCGATCACCGCCTCCACCCCGGACGAGCGCGACCCCTTCTTCGCGCCCAGCGGCGACAAGGTCTACCGCCACCCGACCTTCTACGACATCCCCGAGGATGTCCCGCACATCTGACCGGGAGCAGCCGAACCATGACCGACGACGACGTGACCGACGCCCCGACCGGCGACCACGCGGCCGACGGCCACCCGACCGACGACCACGTGTACCTGAGCCTCACCGAGGCGTCCCCCGGGCCCGAGGGCGAGGGCCGCTGGGCGTACGGGACGGGCTTCGCCGACCCGCTGCTCGGCGTGGACACCGCCGTGCCCCCCGGCCTGGACGGCGCCGACCTCGCGGCCTACTGCCTGATGCTGGGCGACGACGCGCTCGTCCTCGCCCAGCGGCTGACCGAGTGGTGCACCCGCGCGCCGGAGCTGGAGGAGGAGGTCGCGCTCGCTAACCTCGGCCTCGACCTGCTCGGCCAGGCCCGCCAGCTGCTCACCCGGGCCGGCCAGGCGGACGGCTCCGGGCGCACCGAGGACGACCTGGCGTACTGGCGCGAGGAGCACGAGTTCCGCAACGTCCGCCTGGTCGAGGCGCCGAACGGGGACTTCGCGTACTCGATCGCCCGCCTGCTGCTGTTCGCCACGGCGCGCGGCGCGCTGTACGAGGCGCTGGCCGGGCACGCCGACCCGGTGCTGGCGGCGGTCGCGGCGCGCGGAGTGAAGGAGCTGGCCTACCACCGCGAGTACGCCACGGCGTGGACGCTGCGGCTCGGCGACGGCACGCCGTACTCGGCGGCGCGGATGCAGGCCGGGCTGGACGCGGTGTGGCCGCTGCTGGAGGAGCTGTTCACCGCGCACCCGGTGGAGCTGCGGGCCGGGGTGGACCCGGGGACGCTGCGCGAGCCGGTGCTGCGCTCGGTGGCGGCGGTGTGCGCGGAGGCCGGGCTGACGGTTCCGGACGTGCCGGGGCTGGCGGCCGTCGGTGGCCGGGGCGGGCGGGACGGGGTGCACACCGAGGCGCTCGGTCCGCTGCTCGCCGAGCTCCAGGTGGTGGCCCGCGCGCACCCGGGCGCGACGTGGTGACGGCCGTGGCCGGGGCACGCGCGTCGAGCGGGGCGGCCTGGGCGGTGGCGGCGGCCGTGCCGGACCCGGAGCTGCCCATGCTCACCCTCGCCGACCTGGGCGTGCTGGCCGAGGTCACGGAGGACGGCGGCACGGTGACCGCGTGGCTCACCCCGACGTACTCGGGCTGTCCCGCCGTCGCCGAGATGGCCGCCGACGTGGACCGGCGGCTGCGCGCGGCCGGGTACGCGGACGTCCGGGTCCGGCTGCGGCTGGACCCGCCCTGGTCGACCGACCTGATCACCCCCGACGGCCGGCGCAAGCTCGCCGAGGCCGGCATCGCTCCGCCGCGCCCGGGCGGCGCGAGCGGCGCGGCCGGGGGGAGCGGTGGAGGGAGCACGCCGCTGAGCCTCGGCCCGACCCGCTTCGCGAACGCCGGGGGCCCCACCGCGCTGGTCACCTGCCCCCTCTGCGGCGGCACCGACACCGAGGAGCTGTCCCGTTTCGGCTCCACCGCCTGCAAGGCGCTGTGGCGCTGCCGGGACTGCCGCGAGCCCTTCGAACGCGTCAAGGAGATCTGAATGGCCGCCGTCCCGTCCGCGGAACCGCCCGTGGAGCCCCTCGCGGAGCCTCGCGCCGAGCTGCCCGCCGAGGCCTCCGCGGAGCCGGCCGCCGTGCGCCCCGCCCGCCGGCCGACCTTTCACGCGCTGCGGATCGCCGGGCTGGAGCGGCTCTGCGAGGACGCCGTCGCGGTGACCTTCGCCGTGCCGGACGGGCTCGCGGACGCGTTCGCGTTCCGGCCGGGCCAGACGCTGACGCTGCGACGGGTGGTGAACGGCGTCGACGAGCGCCGCTCGTACTCGATCTGCGCCCCCGCCGGCGGCCCGCTGCGCATCGCCGTGCGCGAGGTGCCGGGCGGGCTGTTCTCCCGCTGGCTGGTGCGCGAGGCCCGGCCGGGGGAGGAGGTGGAGGTGCTGACGCCGTCCGGCCTGTTCACCCCGGACCTCGCCGAGCCCGCCGAGCACGTGCTGCTGGCGGCCGGCTCCGGCATCACGCCGATGGTGTCGATCGCGGCCTCCGTGCTGGCCGCCGACCGCACCTCCACGGTGACCCTGCTCTACGGCAACCGGCGCAGCGACACCGTGATGTTCGCCGACGAGCTGGCCGACCTGAAGGACCGCTACCTGGGCCGCTTCCAGCTGGTCCACGTGCTCTCCCGGGAGACCCGGGACGCCGAACTGCTCAGCGGCCGGCTGGACCCGGAGCGGGTCGCGGCGCTGCTGACGGCGCTGGTGGACCCGGCGGCGGTCGGCCACTGGTGGCTCTGCGGGCCGTTCGGCATGGTCGCCGGGGCGAAGGAGCTGCTGGCCGGGCTGGGCGTCCCGGCGGAGCGGGTGCACCAGGAGCTGTTCCACGCCGAGGACGAGCCGGTCGCCGAGCGCGCGGACGACACCCCGGGCGGCGCGGCCGGTGGCGACGGCGCGGCGCGCAGCGAGGTCACCGTCGTCCTGGACGGGCGCGGCAGCACCCTGTCGCTGCCGTGCGACCGCTCCATCCTGGACGGCGCGCAGCGCTCCCGCCCCGACCTGCCGTTCGCCTGCAAGGGCGGGGTCTGCGGCACCTGCCGGGCGCTGGTCACGGAGGGCGAGGTGGAGATGCGGCGCAACTTCGCGCTGGAGGAGAAGGAGCTGGCCGCCGGCTACGTGCTCACCTGCCAGGCCCGCCCGGTGACGGACAAGGTGACCGTCGACTACGACCGCTGACCGGTCCCCGCCCACCGGTCCCGCGGCGGCCCACGGCCCGGGCCGGGCGTCTCACCGCGTCCCCGCCAGCAGTTCGGCGCGGTGGGCCGTGAAGAACCCGGTGAGCGTGACGGGCGCGCGGCCGAGCAGCCGCCGCGTGGTGCCGTCGTCGGGGACGTCGAACCAGCCCTGGCGCCGGAACGGGTCGTTCTCGCCCCAGCCGGCCGCCAGCGGCGCGGGCACGCCGAGGGCGGTCAGCGCGCCGGGGACGTCCGCGTCGGTCACCTGGCGGTGGCGGACCGGCCGCCCGGTGGCCTCGCCGAGCGCTGCGGCGACCTCGGCGTCGGTCAGGCCGGGGCCGGTCACGTCAAGCACCGTACCGGCGCCGGCCGCGTCACCGGCCGCGTCACCGGCGGTCCCGGTGAGGACGCGGGCGGCGGCCCAGGCGGTGTCCTCCCGGGTGATGTAGCCGACCCGGCCGCCGGCGGCGCCGCTCGGCAGCTCGCCGTGGGCGACCGCGAGCCGGGCCAGTCCGCTGAGCAGCAGCATCTGCGGCCAGACGTTGAACCGCAGGACGGTGTGCGGCAGACCGGATCCGGCGAGCAGCTCCTCGGTCCGACGGTGGTCGGCGGCCTCGGGGACGGGGTTGCCCGGGTCGCCGGCGCGGACCACCGATGTGTAGACGACGTGCTCCACCCCGGCGGCGACGGCCGCTTCCACGGCCGCCCGGTGCAGGTGGAACCGTCGGGGCGAGCGCTCGGTGCTGACCAGCAGCAGCCGCCGGACCCCGGCCAGCGCGGAGGCGAGGGTGTCGGGACGGGCGAAGTCGGCGTGCCGGGTGGGCACATCGGGCCGGCCCGGGTCCGCGCCGGCCCGGGCCGGATCCCGGGTGAGGGCGACCACGTCGGTCCGGCGGGCGGTCAGGGCGAGCACCCCGGCCAGTGCCAGCCGGCCGAACCGCCCGGCCGTTCCGGTTACCGCGAGCATGTGAACTCCTCGACTGTGTCGGTGTCTTGAGGCGATCATGGGTGAGGCCGACGGGTCGTCGAAAGAAGGAACATTCATGTCCACTGGCACGGACGGCACCCCGGACGGCGCCCGGGCCGTCGCCGCAGCACTGGTCACCGCGGCAGCGGTCACCGCGGCACCGGTCACCGCCCAGGACCGCGCGCGATGCCCGGCGACGGCGGTGCTGCACCGGATCGGCGACCGCTGGAGCGTGGTGCTGATCTGCCTGCTCGCCGAACGCCCTCGCGGCTACAACGAGCTGGACCGCGCCGTCGCCGACCTGAGCCGCCGGGTGCTGACCCGTTCGCTGCGCACGCTGGAGGCCGAGGGATACGTGAGGCGCACCGCCCGCCCAGGGCCCCCGTACCGGGTCGAGTACGCGCTGACCGGCCTCGGGGAGTCGCTGCACGCGGCGGTGCGCGAGCTGGGCGAGTGGGCCGCCGCGCACGACGGCGGCCCGCGGGAAGGGTGAGGGGCGGCCGGCGCCGCCGTCGCGTCAGCCGCCCACCGGCACCGGGGCCACGGCGGGCGACGGCGTTCCGAGCAGCTTCACGATCTCGTTGACCGCCGCGCGCCCGGCCCGGTTGGCACCGACGGTGCTGGCGGACGGCCCGTAGCCGACCAGGTGGACGCGCGGG